>CALDGN010000279.1 GCA_937942965.1 uncultured Acidimicrobiales bacterium
AGGAGGTCCGGCCACAAGTTCAACACATGCGCCTAATCAGCGCAGGTGGGCGTACTACTAGCCGAGCGACGACTTCGCAAGGACCGCAGAGTCCGTGGGTTGGACCAAGCGTTTCGAGCGAAGCGACGAAAGGCGTACTACTAGCCGAGTGAGCCTTCGACGTTCTCGACGAAGAAGTTCATGTCGAGCAGGATGAAGTCGTCGATCGCAGCACCAGGCTCGCCGACCATGACGTCGGGAGCGAAGGCGTTCGGGAAACCGTTGACGATCACACCGTCTTCGAAGATGACCGTGCCATCTTGCGCGGTGACGGTGCCCTGATCGAAGACGTCGAATTCGCCGTCGAGGATCTGCTGCTTGACTTCCTTCATCTCGCCAGCGACGGGCGAGCTGTCAGGGATCTCGATGTCGACAACACCGTCAGCCATGCCGCCCCACCACGCCTCGGGCGTGAAGGTGCCTTCCTTGGCTGCTTCGATGATGGCGGAGTAGCGAGGCGTCCAGTCCCAGACCGGAGCCGTCAGGTAACCGCTGACCTGTTCGCTCATGTCCGAGTGGTAGCCGATGAACGTGCCGCCGGCATCGGTGATGGCCTGGCCGGTCGCGGTCGAGTCCTGGTGCATCGTGAGCACGTCGGCGCCGGCGTCGATCAGGGCCTGGGCAGTGTTGCCCTCGATGCCTGGATCGAACCAGGTGCTGGTCCATGCGACTTCGACGACCGCGTCGGGGTTGGTGCGAGCAACGCCGAGTGCGAAGGCGTTGATGCCGCGGATGACCTCGGGGATCGGGAACGCAGCGACGTAGCCGATGCGGTCCGACTCGGTTGCTGCGCCTGCAGCCATGCCTGCGATATAGCGAGGCTGGTACATGCGGCCGAACGAGTTACCAAAGTTGGTGTCGTTCATCTTGAAGCCCGAGATGTGCTCGAAGACGACATCGGGGTTTTCGGCAGCGAACGTCTCGGTTGCATCCATGTAACCGAACGATGTGGTGATGATGACGTTGTAGCCGTCGTCGATGAATTGCTGAACAGCGTTGTCGAACTCGGCACCGCCTTCAGGGATCGAATCGACGAATGCAGTTTCGACACCGGTTTCTTCCTGCGCGCCCAGGCGACCCTGGTCGTGCATGAAGTTCCAGCCGGCATCGCCGATGGGTGCAACCATCACGAATGCGGCTTTGGTGTCATCACCGTCGTCTCCACCGCAACCGGTGGCGAACAATGCCAGCGCCACCAACGACGCAAGCGCAAGCTTGAATGCTCTGGACATGGGACCCTCCTTGATCGACCTGATGTCAGATCAGCCTCTATGTCTATCGAAGCGCGCACCGTTCTGCCAGCATCCTGGTGACTTCCCTTATGGGGAAATCCGGCGTTCACACTCCGCGGCGGTGGCTGAGGGTGAGGTTCGACGCGCGCAGCGTCATGTCGGGCCGCGAACACGCCGTCGCGCGTTCGGGACCTGAGGCCCACTCGCCACCAAGATTCGCTCGCCAGGTGGTGGTTTCGTCCGTACTGTCGATCGCATGTCGGGACGTCGGGACCTTGAAGAATCGGAGCTTCGGAAGCTCGCCGTCGGGTCGCTGCTGGCTGACTCAAGCGTCATCACGGTGGTGCTCGACACGGACATGATCGTGCGGTGGGCAAGCCCGTCCGCGTCGTCGGTTGGCGTCGCCCCAGTCGGTCGTTCGGTCGTGGAGCTCGTGCATTCCGACGATCTCGACCGGGTCGCCACGACGTTCTCCGTGAGCGCGGTCAAGGGCGATCGATCGAGCCTGATGACCAACGTCGTGATTCCGCTTCGGGTCGTGACCCCCTCACGGTTGGTGCCGTTCGAGGCAACGGGGCGGTGGGTCCGGACCCAAGAAGGCGGTTGGTACTTCGTGGTCGCCCTGGTCGATGTCACGACCCGTTTCGCGACGACCGAGGCACTCCGAGCGATTGCAGGAGAGAGCGACGATCAGTCAGCGGTGCAGATCCTCATCGACGCTTGCCGGACCTTCAATGGAATCGACGGCGCCCAGGTCACGTGGTGGTCTTCAGAAGGGGAGCGGTTCTCGGTCGGCGACCTCGGTTCGAGCCCAGAGATCGCAGACCACCTGGTGCCGGTCGACGGCGAACTCGGAGCGCAAGGTTCCTCGTTCTCGCTCGTCGACTACGACTGGGCCCACGTCTTCCCGATCACGGGCGCAGGCGAGATGCTCGGCGCGTTCGGCTTCTGGGGATGGGGTCCGCCTCCAGAGATCCGGTTCCTGTCTGTGGTCGTCGCTCCGTTGCTGGACCTAGCGGCCTTGGCGCTCACCCGGGCCCGGGCACAAGCCTCGTTGTCCGAACGGGCGAATACCGACCCATTGACCGGGCTCGCGAACCGCCGCCACTTCATGGACCAGTTTCCCGTCCAGCACAACGAGTCGGTTGCGGTCATGTACATCGACCTCGACAACTTCAAAGACGTCAACGACTTCTGGGGGCACTCGACCGGTGACCGGGTCTTGCAGCTCGTCGCAGAACGGATTCGCCATGCCGTCAGCAAGGGCGATGTCGTCGCCCGCCTCGGCGGCGACGAGTTCGCTGTGCTGTGTCGATGGATCCGCCCCGACGCCGCCCCGGTGATCGCGGATCGCGTCGTCGAGGCGCTGAACCGCAGTTACGACATCGAGGGCGTGCGCGTCCCGGGCGGCGCGAGCGTTGGCGTCGCCGTCGGCACCCGTCGAAGTGCTGGGCCCGATCTGGTTGACCGTGCAGACCGTGCGCTCATGTTGGCCAAAGCCGAAGGCAAGGCCCGGCTCGTGTTGGCCAACGATGGCGAGTAGCGCCGCCGAGTAACGAACTCGTCGCCGAGAGACCGCCGGGAGCCTGGGCTCAGTAACCTGCGCCCGTGGCAACGCCGTCATTTCCACGAGCACCCGAAGAGCCCTCGACTCGTTTTGCGAACTTCGCGCTCGGGCTCGACGCGGCCTTCTGCAACATCGTCGGCTTGGTGCTCACGCTCACGGGCTCGTTCATGTCCGACTGGCTCGGGTTGGCCGGCTGGATCATCACGGTCTTCGGCATTGTCGTGCTGCTGTGGTCCTTCGTCGTCACGCTATTCGCGAATCGACGCGTGTCTCGACGCCGCGAGGTCGACCTCGTATTGCGAGTCAACATCGTCTTCATCGTGCTCGCCATCGTGGTGATCGCGCTGCCCGACACGCTCACGACAGACGGACGGGTTGTACTCGGTATCGGCACTGCGATCGTTGCCGGTTTCGCCGTCGCCCAATTCCTGGCCCGACGCGACCTGGACTAATCGCTTGGTTGGCCGACGGTGCGGTACAGCACCTGCAGCCGCTCGTTCGCCAGCACAAATCCGTTGCGCTCGTACAGCGCCACGGCTCGCTCGTTCGTCAACTGCGTGTTGACATGTGCCGTGTGGGCACCGTTCTTCCACGCCCACCGCAACGAGTCCTGCACCAAGGTGCGTCCCCACCCTTGGCCCTGGGCCTCGGGGTGCACGGCGACGCGCTGCACGTACGCGTTGGCTCCGGCCAACCCCGTGACGTGATAGCCAACGACCGGCTCGGTGCGGGTCACCTGAAATCGATGCCGTGGCGTCGCTCTCATCGAGTCGGACAGGCTCGCCCGATCGAACTGCCAGAAGTCATCGAAGGCAAGCGCGTCGAGCACGAGCACATCGGGGTAGTCGAGCCTGCGCCCGCGCCGCAGCCGAGACTTGTCGGCGCGTTCGGGCACGCCGAGCGAGGCATCGAGCGGGCAGCGAAGCAGATGAAGTTCTTCGACGAGATCGAAGCCCGCATCGAGGAAGGGCGCGGCCTGGGCTGGCGTCATCGCCGCGGTATAGGTCGCCACGAATCCTTGCTGTTCGATCGCGGCCAGTGCGTGGTCGATCGCCTCGACCGGCAGGGCGGCGCGCTCGGGAAAGGGAACCAGGTTCGCCACATCGTCGCGGGACTTCCACGAACCGATCTGCACCCGGTCGCGGCCGTGATGCACCATCCTTCGAGCGAAAGCCACGCCGTGTTTTACCTCAATCCCGGAGACCAGCGTGGCTGTCCAACGTAGGATTCGGCCGTGAGCCTGTTGTTCGTGTCCCACCAACACTGCCTCGAGCACCTGACCGGCCCCGGTCACCCGGAACGGCCAGCGCGACTCGGAGCGATCGCCGAAGGCCTGGCGCGTGCCGACATCGCGGACGCCGTCACCCTGATCGACGCGCCACTCGCTCCCATCGAAGCAATCGCGCAGGTCCACACCGATGACGTCGTCGCAACGGTCGAGCAGCTTGCCGAAGCTGGCGGCGGACGCATCGACGCAGACACGGTCGCATCGGGCTCATCATTCGAAGCAGCTCGCCTGGCCGCAGGTGCCGGACTCGAGGCCATCGCACGGCTCCAAGCCGGCGAAGCCGACACCGCGTTCTGTGCGGTTCGTCCTCCCGGCCACCATGCGACCGCCCGTCAGTCGATGGGTTTCTGCCTCTTCAACAACGTGGCCGTCGCGGCACGGTCGTTGGCCGACGCGGGCGAACGAGTCGTAATCGTCGACTACGACGCCCACCACGGCAACGGAACCCAAGACATCTTCTACGACGATCCACGAGTCCTGTTCGTGTCCTTCCACCAGTGGCCCTGTTACCCCGGCACGGGCGATCTCACCGAGAGCGGCCGCGGGGCGGGCGCCGGTATGACGATCAACGTGCCGTTGCCCCCGGGCGCAACCGGCGACGTCTACCTCCAAGCATGGGACCGAGCGGTCGCCCCGGCAATCGATGCCTTTGCGCCGACCTGGCTCCTGCTGTCGGCCGGGTTCGACGCGCACCGCGCCGATCCGATCACCGACATGGGCCTCACCGCTGGCGACTTCGCAGGGATGACCGCTCGCGTGCTGCAGGTCGCTCCTGCTGGCCGCCGGGTCGTGTTCCTCGAGGGCGGCTACGACCTCGACGCACTGACCGAAACCTCGGCCGCCGTAATGTCGCAGCTCGTTGACCAGCCGTTCGCCACCGAGTCCGCGTCGAACGGCGGTCCAGGCGCGTCGGTGATCGATCGCGTGCTCGAGCACCACGCAACGCTCGGCTGACCAGTGCCGTTCAATCACCTGGCGGCCGTCGTCGCGCTCGTCGAACCGCTCGCGCGCCGCTTCGCCGACGCCGGTCACCGGCTGTATCTCGTCGGCGGCATCGTCCGCGACCAATGGCTCGACCACGATCTCAGCGACAGCAGCGACGTCGATCTGACTACCGACGCCGAGCCCGCCATCATCAAAGATCTCGTGAGCGACCTTGCCGACGCCTTGTGGACCCAAGGTGAACGCTTCGGCACCATCGGGTTGCGATTCCACGGCCGCGCCATCGAGATCACAACCCATCGGGCCGAGAGCTACACCTCGGACTCGCGCAAGCCGGTCGTGTCGTTCGGCGATGACATCTCGGTCGACCTGTCTCGCCGCGACTTCACCGTCAACGCGATGGCCATCGAAGTCCCGGGCGGCGACCTCGTCGACCCTTGGAGCGGTGCGACGGATCTCGAAGCACAACTCCTGCGCACCCCGCTCGAACCCGAAATCTCGTTCAGCGACGATCCACTGCGCATGCTCCGCGCCGCCCGGTTCGCATCGCGGTTTGATCTCGAACCATCCGACGAGCTCACCGCCGCTGCCGTGGACCTCTGCGAGCGGCTGCGCATCGTCGCGATCGAACGCATCGGCGACGAGCTGGAACGGCTCTTCGAACTACCGGACCCCGAGCGCGGCTTGCGCTTCTTGGTCGAAACCGGGCTTGCGAACGAACTCCTCACCTGGAAGCAAACCGCAGCGTCGCCGATCGAGCCGGCACAGCTGCACGCTGCGGTCGATCGCACCGTGCGGGTGTCGGACCACCGGTGGCAGATTCGGTTGGCCACCTTCCTTGCCGCAGCCGTCGACTTGACCGATGAGCTCGAAGCGCGGCTCGATCAACTGCGCCTGAGTCGAGACGACCATCGGCTGATCATGCACGTCGTCACAAGCGCCCGCAGCATCGATCCTGGCGAACGCAACGCACCGGCGCTGCGTCGCTGGTTCGCCGCGGCCAAGCACCCTGCGGCGTCCGTCGCCGTTGCGGTCGCGCTTGCTGACCCACACGACGCCGAGAACGTCGCCGCCTTCGGCGCCGCGGTTACCGACCTCGACGCAGCCGAAAATCTCGCAAACCCAGAACTGCTCGACGGCGAAACGATCATGTCGCTGCTCGACATCGGCGCTGGACCCACGATTGGCGAGGCTGTGGCCGTGTTGCGACAGGCCTTCTTTGACAAAGGTCCGCTTCCTCTCGCAACACAGACCACGCTCGTCAAGAAGTGGTGGGCCGACCGAGGCACAGACGAGTAGGCGTTTCCGCCTGCTCAACGACGCCCGCCGCGCCGTCCGGCCACCGAAGCAGCCGCCCACATGTCTGTCCCGCCGTCGGTCGGTCCCCACTGAACCCGCCACCGTGATCGGATCCCGCCACGAGAAAGGTTCAGAACTGTTCTTCGCTGTCTTTGTTGTTCCCCTCGTTGGCGATCGTTCGTCGTCCAACTGACGTTCACTCTGCACGACTTCGCTCCGTCCTTCTGTGTGCAAACGCGCACAACTCAGGTGACCCCCGTCACCGAGCGTGGCGATGGTCGCCTCGCCAGCGCTCGCCTGGGCGACCTACAGTGAGTCGATGGTCTTCCGGGTGCCTACGGGCGACCGTGGGTCCGACCAGGGCCATGTCGACTACCGCCTCTCTCGCGCCTCGACCATCAACGCCTATCGATCCGGCGAGCTCAGCTTCAGCGAAGTCACCGACGCGCACCCCGAACTCGTGCGAGCCGCAGGCCAAGTCGGCACCCCGACGCCCGGCAGCTGTCCGGTGTGTGAACGCGACCATTCGCTCGTGCACGTCACCTATGTCTTTGGTCCTCGCCTACCCAAGCACGGCCGCTGCATCACGCTGCGGGGCGAGCTTGCGCGACTCGCCCGCCGCCCCGGGCAACACGTGGCCTTTGTCGTCGAGGTCTGCAAGGGCTGTTCGTGGAACCATCTGGTGCGCCGTTCTGCGCTTCAGCCAGAATCTGCGGACCCCGAACCTGAACAGACTGCCGAGCCGGCCGAAGCGTCAACAGCTGATTAGGACAACTTGGGTACGGCGTCACCCACCCAGGTGACTATCACCCACATGGGATAGGTCTACGTAATCAGCGGGGTAGGTCACGTATCCCGGAACACTCACGGAGAGACGCCCGTCTCCGATGAATTCCTCATGGCCGCTGGACTTCATCTTGAGGAATCGGAAGAGATCGTCGTCGACGATCGCGCCTCCGAACTTCCGTGGGGTCTCTTGGTCGACAAGATCAGCCAGACCGCACTCCTGCTCGTCATCGCCAAGCTCGTCACCGCCTGGGCCATCGTCGCCCTCTGGGGTGTCGAGGTTCGCAGCCGCATGCTTTGGGGCTTCATTCCCTACGCCGGGCTGCAGACCTCCGCCGCCCAATTCCGCACCGTTGCCGCCTGGTCGACCGCCATCGTCGCACTGATCGCCGTCGCCTGGGCCACCGTTCACTTCGCCCGCCGCAAGCACCATCACCCCGTGCGTGCGTGGGCCGCAGCTGCCGCCATCCCAATGTCGGCACTGCTCACCTTCCTCGAGTGGTACCGGCGCTTCGACGCCGACCACCTCATCCCGACCAGCTGGATGGTCCGGATTCTGCTCTTCCTCGGCGTCGCCGCGGTGTTGTTCCTCGGGTTCATCGAACACCCGAGCGACAGCACAGCAGCAGACGAGGAACCCACCACAGCGAACGCATCGCGCTCGCTTCCCAAGATCTCGGCTCAGCCGTGAAGCACCCTGCAAACCCCCAAGGAGAGACCACCATGGAAACCCCCCAGAAGAAGAGTCGGTTCGCCGCTCTCAAGTTCACCCGCCGAAGCGCAGCGATCATCGTTGCCCTGCTCATGGTTGCCGCACCCGCAAGCGCGTCGATCATCGTTCAGAACTTCATGGAAGCCGACATCACGGCTGCCCCGCCTTGCTTCGTCAAGACCACCGGCGATGACGCTGCAAACAGCACACAAGCAAGCTTCGACGCCACCGGCGCCAACACGATCGCTGTCGACGGTGTCGACCTCCTCGAAGAGAAGATCAGCGTCAACGGCATGACCGGTGACCGTGTCATCTACACCGACGTCGTCCGCTACGAGAACAACTGCGCCGAAGCCATCAACGTGGTCCTCACCACCAACCAGGTTTCGGGCGACTGGTCCGAACTGGCTGCCGAGATCTGGATCTCGAACATCGCTGCTCCTGCTTCGGTTGATCCGAACCTCGACGTGGCCGCTGACAACTGGAACGACGACTACATCATCGTCCCAGCCGGCACCGCTGCTGGTGCGTTCGTCGACTCGACCGGTGTCATCACCGTCGCCCCCGGCGGCGAAGTCCAGGGCGCCTTCGTGGTCAGCTCGGACATCGCATTCACTGCCGGCACCGCAACGGTCAACTGGGTCGCCCAGGCGACGATCAACTAATCGACTGACTGACCCAGGTTCGCAGGGGACAGAGAGAAATGGGCACGCTGATGCGTCGTAAGGAAGCTCACCACCGGTATGTGCCGGTGGTGGGCTTCGCCCTTTTTCTCACCGTCCTATTGCTGCCTCAAATCGCTTTCGCCCGCATCTTCATTCAGAACCACATGGAAGGCAGCGTCGCTGCTCCTTCTGCGGGCCCCGAGTTCTACGCGTATCACCAGGGCGACGAAGCCAGCTACGACCTCGAAGCCGAGTTCGATCTCGGTACCTACGACGACACCGAAGTCGACGCCACCGGCACGCTGCTCCAGATCGCCGCCGCCAGCGCCATCGACTGGTGGGACACCGACTGGGGTGCTCGGCGCTGCTTCGACATCATCAATGGCGACACGCTGCTCGCCGAACATCAAGTACGAATCGTCTTCGACTCGACCTCTGACCTCGCTGGCGGACTCGTCCAAGCCGACGGCGCCGACTACCGAGCCATCGCCGACGACGACGTCACCCAACTCCCGATCTTCGTCGAGTCCGGCGTCGGTACTGCCGACACGACGGTCTGGGTCCAGATGGACCTGCCCGGCTTCTCAACCACCCAGTTCTGCCTCTACTTCGACAACGCCACGGCAACCACGGTGTCCTCCGAAGGCGACGTGTTCTCCTACAGCGCCCAGCGCGAGCTGTACTTCCCGGCCTGGTGGCGCTTTGACGGAAGCTCCGGTAACGACGGCACCGTCGACATCGTCAGCTACGTCGACAACAACATGGTGACCGTCGGCGGCACGACCGCAGTCCTCAACGCCGGCGACGTGCAAGCGTTCACCGGCATCACCGTCGACACCCAGATTCTCTCGACCGGCCCCCTCGGTGGCCGAGGCCGAGGCCAAGGCATGGACTCGATCGTGCCGATCAGCTTCGCCGGCACCGACATGGTGTTCCCGACGAACCGCAGCACCCAGCGCTGGACACTCGTCGCTCCGACCGGTGGCACCGCGACCGTCGATATCTACAACGGCACCACGCTCGCATGGAGCGGCTCCGTTGGAGGCGTCGCCAACACCCCATCCGTCGAGATCACTGGCGGCCGCGCCGGCATCATCCGGTCCACCAATGGTGTGCCGATCATCGTCACGCACACGGCCAGCAACAACTCGTTCTCCGACGGCATGGTCGTCCCCCCGTTCTACGGCGACGACGTCTATGGCGTCCGCAGCCGCAACGCCCAGTTCGGTTTCGACGGCGCAGGCAGCGTCGACGTCTGGATGGACGACGGAACGATCACCACCGTGGCCGCTGGCGCTGGCGCCGTGACCTCGCTCAATAACAGCGCTGACCTCGACGGCAACGGCACCGCGATGCGCCTCACCAACTTCGTGACCGCCACCGGCGGCATTCAGCAGGCCGACCGCGACGGCTACGAATCGACCGCATTCCTTCCGGAACGTCTGCTCGACAGCACCTACTTCCTGCCCTCGGACGCCGACTACATCGCATTCGCTTGCCCGACGGCCATGACCATCAACGTTGGTGGCGTTCCGGTTTCTTGTTCGCCGCTGAGCCCTGGCTTCCCAGGCCACGCCGTCTGGGGTGCCGCCGTGCAAGGCACCGAGATCCGCAGCACCAACGGCGAGCCGTTCTTCGCCTATTACGAAGACAGCCGCAACCAAGACGAGACGAACCTGCTCGGCATGAAGTCCGCATGGGCGTTCAGCAATAGCGAGCCGATCGTGTCGCAGCTCCCGATCGAGTTGCTCCCCGCCTCGCCGCTCATCGGCACGTGGACGAGCCCGGTCATCGACACGCTCACGACGGGCACGAACGTTTTCGGCCTGCTGGATGCCGCCGTGGTCGACCTTCCCGCCGGCACTGCGGTCACGATGCAGATCGCTCGCGGCGCAACGCCAGCGCTTGCGCTGTCGGCCCCGTTTGTCGGACCTGACGGAACGAGCGGTACGACCTTTACGCCTGGCGAGAACCCGATTCCGTACGCATGGGACTTCGGCGACGCCTACTACGTCGTTCGAGTCGAGCTCACCACGGCAACCTCGGGTGTGTCGCCAACCGTCGACGCCGTCCGCTTGGGTTACGACCTTCCGCAGGTATCGATGTCGAGCCTGCATGTCGTCGAAACCGGTGGCACCGAACGCGACCTCGACTGGGTGCTTCGCATCTGGACCGAGGACCCGAACATGACCGGTGCAGGCGCAACGCTCAGCTATCTCAGCTCGACGGGCCTCACCGGCGCGTCACAAGCTGAGTTCGATCTCGATGGAAGCGTCCAGATCCAGGTCGTAGGCACGTCTGTCCCGCAGACGAGCGGCCCGAGCGTCGCGATCGGCCCCGGACTTCCGCACTCGATCGTGGTCGACACCCAGGACATGAACGGCGCCGACTTCGATGCGATCTGGCAAGCCCAGCTGTCAGGTACCGGCATCCTGATCCCGCACGAAGTTCGCATCAGCTTCATCTAGGAGCAGCCCGCACTGGCGCGTGCGTCCCATTGGAATGGGACGGCCCTTGTCACGGTTAGATAGACGTGGTTTGATGGAGTCGCTGCCGGCAGCCCCAGGCGCCGGACGGCAAGACTTAGTTACAAGGAGCCACCATGGCCAAGCGTCGTACTGCGCCCGCGCTCGCGTCCCGAAAGGTCGCGAACGGAGCCGACCCACTCGTGATGATCACCGCGTATGACTATCCGTCGGCGCGCATGGTCGACGCGACCGACGCGGACATGATCCTCGTGGGCGACTCGCTCGCGATGGTGGTCCTTGGGTACGAGGACACGCTCTCGGTGACGATGGACGACATGGTGCATCACACCGCCGCGGTTGCTCGTGCGAAGCCCAAGCAGCTCATCGTCGGCGACCTGCCATGGATGAGCTACCACGTGTCGGTCGAAGAGACGGTCCGCAACGCAGCGCGCCTCATTCGGGCCGGCGCAGGGGCCATCAAGCTCGAGGGCGGCTTGCAACGGCTTCCCATGATCGAAGCCCTCATCGCCGCCGAGATGCCCGTGATGGGCCACATCGGCCTCACCCCGCAGTCTGTGCACGCCATGGGCGGCTTCAAGGTCCAAGGCAAGAGCACCGAGTCTGCGCTGGCGCTCGTCGAAGAAGCCAAGGCCCTCCAAGCCGCTGGCTGCTTCTCGATCGTGCTCGAAGGCGTGCCTCGCCGTGTTGCTGACCTGGTGACCGAGTCCCTCGACATCCCGACAGTCGGCATCGGCGCCGGCCCGGGCTGTGACGGCCAGGTCCTCGTGTTCCACGACATGCTCGGGCTCCAAGACGACTTCGTCCCCAAGTTTGTGCGGGTCTACGCCTCGCTCAAGAACGATGGCATCGCGGCGCTGAACGCATATGTCGACGACGTTCGCACCAAGGCGTTCCCGAGCGACGACGAGAGCTACCACATGAAAGACGACGAGGCCGAGGCCCTCGGCCTCTACGGCTCCGGCCCCACCGACTAGCGACCCACCAAGACGCGCCTGTCACAGGCCCATGGGATACTCGTCTCATGAGGACTGGTCTCATGAGGTTCGGCCATTGGGCGCCGCTATCGTGCTGCGTTGCAATTGAACAATTGCAAACACCCTGCTGTGAAGTCCACAGCCCTGCTCTGCAGGTCCAGAGGGAGGTGCTCCATGCGAGCGTATGAATTGATGGTCATTTTCGATGGCGATCTCGATGATTCGAGTGCTGCCAAGGCGTCGAGCCGTGTTGCGGGATCCGCAACCGAATACGGCGCCACGATCGAGAAGAACGACTGGTGGGGCCGACGCAAGTTTGCCTACGAGATCAACCACAAGGCCGAGGGTTACTACCTCGTCCTCGAACTCGTCTCCGAGAACGGTTCGTTCATCGGTGACCTCGACCGGAACCTCCGGCTCGCGGACGACGTCGTTCGCCACAAACTCATTCGCCTGCCCGATAGCGAGGCCGAAAAGCGCGGCCTGATCGGCGCATCCTGAGAGGAAGCACCCCATGGCATTTGGAAATACCGTCAGCATCGTTGGCAACATGACCCGCGATCCGGAGCTGCGCTACACGCCGAACGGCGCGTCAGTCTGCAACTTCGGTGTTGCGTGGAACAAGCGCTATCAGCGCAATGGCGAGCAGGTCGAAGAAGTCTCGTACTTCGACGTCAGCTGCTGGGGCACGCTCGCAGAGAACGTCGCCGCATCGCTCACCAAGGGCACCCGAGTCGTCGTCAGCGGCGAACTCGAACAACGTTCTTGGGAAACCCCCCAGGGAGATCGTCGCTCCAAGGTCGAAATCAAGGCCGATGACGTTTCCCCCAGCCTGCGTTGGGCCTCAGTCGAGGTCACCCGCAACCCCCGTGACGACAACTTCGGTGGCGGAGGCGGCGGCTTTGGTGGCGGAGGTGGCGCAAGCCAGCCCGCCCAGAACGCACCCGCACCTGCACCAGCCCCGAACTACAACTACGACGAGGAGCCGTTCTGATGGCCCGCAAACCAAAGCGTTCCCCTAAGCCACGCGACAATCAGCGTCGCGGCAAGAAGAAGATCTCGGTCCTCACCCAAGAGAAGATCGAGTACGTCGACTACAAAGACGTCAACCTTCTCCGCCGCTTCATGTCTGACCGGGCCAAGATCCGTGCCCGTCGCGTGACCGGTAACGACACCCAGCAGCAGCGTGAGATCGCACGTGCGATCAAGAACGCTCGTGAGATGGCACTCGTGCCGTACACGAACCGTGTTACCTCGCAGCGTGGCGGCAACCGTCGCGACGATCGTGGCAACCGCGCTGACGGCCCAGCACCACGTCCAAGCGGTCCGCCGCCAGGACCGAACGGTGAGGGCGAAGAAGCAGTCGACGGCGAGGCCACCGAGGCCGAGGTCGTCGAAGCAAGCACCGACGAAGCTGGAGACGAGTGATGAAGGTCGTTCTTCGTGACACCGTTGATGGTGTTGGACAACGTGGCGACATCGTTGATGTCTCCGATGGCTACGGCCGCAACTTCTTGATCCCGAAGGGTCTCGCCATGCGCGCGACCCCCGGTGTCGAGCGCGAAGCCGAGGCCATGCGCCGGGTCGAGAACCAGCGCAACGCCAAGAGCCGTGCTGCTGCTCAGGAACTGGCGAACCGCCTCGGCTCTGTGCCGATGGTGATCGCCGCTCGCGCCAGCGACGAAGGCAAGCTCTTCGGTTCGGTCGGCGTGACCGAGATTGTGGGCGCAGCCGAGCACGCAGGTGTCGAGATCGATCGACGCACCGTGCAGCTCGACGAGCCAATCAAGGATCTTGGCGACCACTCGGTCACCATCATCTTGCACCCCGAGGTGACCATGGCGATCAGCGTCTCGGTCATCGCTGAAGAGGCCTGAAGCTTCCGCTTCACGTACACATTCGATCGAAGGCCGCCTCTTGCGAGGCGGCCTTCGTCGTTTTCCCGCACGGGGTCGCACCTAAGACCGCTTCATGGGGTCGCACCTAAGACCGCTTCACTGCATGGCGTCGTGCGGGGCTGTCACACCCCTCTGGCACCATGATCCGGGTGGTCCCCGAGTATCCCTGGCCCGTCATCCACAATGGGCAGAAGTTATCCAGAGGGTGAGCCATGTTTTCCCCAGCTTTGACCGTGCATTTTTCGGCGGAACTCCACAGATTTGGCCGCGAAATCCCCACGAATCCACACCCTTATCCTCTGGCGTCAGGGCACCGCCTGAGCGAAGCTGACAGCGCATGAATCAGCCTGCCGCCGTTGCCGCGCCCACGCTTCCGGGCCGGGTTCCGCCCCACAACATCGAGGCCGAGGCGTCCTTGCTGGGCGCCATGCTGCTGACGACAGATGCGATCGTTGATGCCTCGCAGATTGTCGAGGGCGCAAACTTCTACAAGCCGGTGCACCAATCGATCTTCGAGGCGATTCGCACGTTGTACGAGCGTGGCGAAGCGGTCGATGTCGTGACCGTCGCCGACGAACTGGCCCGCGATGGCGTTGACGCGTCGGTCGCTGGCACCGGTGCGCTCATGGCCCTGTCGGCGGGCACGCCCGCAGCAACCAACGCGGCGCACTACGCCCGCATCGTCTACGACCACGCAGTGCTGCGCAAGCTGATCACGACCGCCCACGACATCGCCGAGATCGGCTACGCCCAACCCGACGATGTCACCAAGGCCGTCGACGAAGCCGAGACGCTCGTCTTCAATGTCGCCCAAGGGCGAGTCTCTGACTCGATGGCGTACATGCATGACCTGCTTGGCGAAACGCTTGACGACATCGAAGCGCTTTACGATCGCGGCGATGCCATCACGGGCACGCCTACCGGCTTCGTTGATCTCGACCGCCTCACGGCCGGCCTCCAGCCGTCCAACTTGATCATTGTCGGCGCTCGTCCCGCTATGGGTAAGACGAGTTTCGCGCTCGGTATGGTCGCCCACGCGGCGATGGTCGAGCAGCGTCCGGTGCTGCTGTTCTCACTCGAAATGAGCAAGCTCGAGCTCTCCAAGCGTCTGCTGTGCTCCGAGGCCAAGGTCGATGCGACGAGCATCCGCAATGGCCGCCTCAAGGACGATGACTGGACCAAGCTGGCCCAGGCCATGGGTCGGCTGGGCGATGCGCAGCTCTGGATCGATGATGACCCGAACATCACCGTCATGGATATCCGCGCCAAGGCACGCCGCCTCAAGAGCAAGGTTGGGGACATCGGCATGGTGGTCATCGACTACCTCCAGCTGATGACCGGTCGAGGTTCCGCCGAGAACCGTCAGGTCGAAGTGTCCGAGATCAGCCGTGGTCTCAAGATCCTCGCCCGTGAGCTCGAGTGCCCCGTGATTGCGCTCTCGCAGCTCTCTCGTGGCTTGGAACAGCGAACCGACAAGCGTCCGATGCTGGCCGACCTGCGTGAGTCTGGCGCCATCGAGCAAGACGCCGACGTCGTCATGTTCTTGTACCGCGATGACGTGTACAACCCGGACTCTGCAGACATGGGTCAGGCCGAGGTCATCATCGCCAAGCACCGTGCTGGCCCAACTGGCGTCGTGCGTCTCGCGTGGCTGCCGCACTAC
Organism: uncultured Acidimicrobiales bacterium; assembly: GCA_937942965.1. Taxonomy (GTDB): domain Bacteria; phylum Actinomycetota; class Acidimicrobiia; order Acidimicrobiales; family UBA10347; genus UBA10347. Next base: position 15,555 of record CALDGN010000279.1, read on the forward strand.
ACCCGCTTCGCCAACATGGCCCGCAACAACTAGCGAGCCATTTGGCTCTGCAAAGTGGGATCAAACGGATCTCCCGGTGGCTCGTTGAACACGCTCCAGGTCGATCTGACGGCCGACATTGAGTCAGCTGTGCGGGACCTCATCGCTAGCTTGGAGCGCCTTGGGCAACTGCACGCGTCTGGCGTCGCCGCGATCATCACCAGCCCGCTCAGCGGTGCGGCGTGGTCCTTCGGTACTCGACGGACTTCGCGACGATCCCAGCGGAGTTCGTCGACTTCGACCAGGTCGAGCTCGCAGGATCACTCACCGATCACCGGATTGATTCGGATGTGGACCTGGTGGAGGTTCGCGTTGGCGAAGATGACGTCAGGCTGATCGAAGTGAGCGACGAAGCGTTTGCTGCGCCGTACCTGGATTTTCTCGTGTCACTCTTTGCCGGCAGTGCGGTAAGGACGTTCTGTCTGGATCTCGTGCGAGCCGACGAAGCGGTTCTCACGCTCTTCTTTGATCACGACGGTGAGCCCCGGCGGCAGCTCATTCTCACTCGTACGCCCTGACTCGTTGGCTAGCGTAGCTAGCGGTCCAAGAGAGCTCTAGGGGAGGTCGACGACGATCGCTGCGTCGGCGGAGAACTCGACGGAGATTTCGACGGGGTCTTCGTCGGCGGTTACGAGACTGGCGATTGCCCAGATCGCGGCGATGGTGCCGAACAGGATCATGACCAGCGAGCGGCCGAGTGGTGGTCGTTCGAGCACGGTGTCGTCATCGGCATCGAGCGGCGTGCGTGGCCGAACCAGGGCAAGCAGGTTGCCCACTGCTAGTGCGCCGCCAATGGCAAGGACCAGGAGCGCAAGCAGATTCTCACCGAAGATCATGGATGCTCCTCCGAAAGGGGCCTGCAAGGCGTCGTGACGGCGACGCCAGCGTAGCGATGCGAAACCCAGTGCACCCGTACCCTCATGGCCTTCGCGGCCTGTTGTCCCCGATATGGGGTGTGACATCCTTCACGCGGGCTCATGAATCGGGTTCGCGCCGCCGAAGGAGTAACACAGACCGAGGAGCATCTGCTGCTGGTGTGCTTTATCTCAAGCATCGCCACAAATCGCCTTCCCCCGGCGTCATCGGCGGCAGGTGTCTCCTCGGCAAAAGATCACCAGCCGTACTCACTGGCGCCGATCCGGCAGCGTGGTCGACAGCGTGACAACGCCTGCTTCTCTGTGCAGTTCACCCGCTGGCAGCGGGCAATGTGCACACATTTCTTTCTCTCCGCTCTGGAGTGCGGCGACTGGGAGTGAAACCACGAATGCCCTGGCGAGCGTGGTGCTCACCAGGGCGTGTTCGTAGTGGAGGTCCTCGATGGTCGATTCAGCAGGGCTGACTCGAAGAGGGCCAAAACAGCAAGAAACCCTCGTTGGTGACCGTCGTCACCGCAGAGGGTTTCTTGAAGATCGACGTAATCGAGTTACGTCATGCGCACACGCTCAGTCGAGCGCACCTTGGAAGAACTTGCGACGGCTGCCGAGTGCAACGGCGCCGAAGGCGATCATGCCGGTACCGACGTAAGCGATAACGGTGCTTTCGCTACCGGTGTGGGCGAGAGCCGCACCAGCGTCGCCGCCACCCGTGCCACCGCTAGCAGCGCCAGCGACAACGTTGAGGCTACCCCAGCCGTAAGGGCCGGTTGGAGCTGCGGGCATGTTGGTGAATGGACCACCGTAAGCGACTGCGTCAGCGCAGGAAGCGCTGCCCGCAGGGCTCTGGAAGTAGTACCCACCACAGTTGGTGTTGGCGCCGGCGTTCAGCGACAGAACACCGACCAGGATCATGGCGACTGCGGTAGCAGCTGCCAGCATCTTACGAATCATTATTGGTTCCTCCCGAGAGCCGATATGGCTCTTCGT
>CALDGN010000280.1 GCA_937942965.1 uncultured Acidimicrobiales bacterium
GCCGCTCGAGCTGACGGCAAGCGAGTGGGCCTCGTGCCGACCATGGGGTTCCTGCATGCGGGTCACGCCAGCCTGATCGAAGCAGCTGCGGCCGACAACGACGTGATCCTGACGACGATCTTCGTCAACCCGTTGCAGTTCGCTGCCGACGAGGACCTCAGTGACTATCCACGCGACCTCGACCGGGACCTTGAGATCTGTGAAGCAGCCGGTGCCACGATCGTCCTCGCTCCTTCGGTCGACGAGATGTACCCGCAGCCGATCATCACGACCGTGTCGGTCGACGAGCTGAGCCAGGGGATGGAAGGCGCCCAGCGCCCCACCCACTTCGATGGCGTATCGACCGTGGTCGCAAAGCTGTTCAACATCGGCGGACGCTGCCGGGCCTACTTCGGTGAGAAGGACTACCAACAGCTTGCGCTGGTTCGCCGCATGGCATCGGACCTGTCGTTCCCGGTCGAGATCGTCGGATGTCCAATCGTTCGCGAGGACAATGGCTTGGCCATGTCGAGCCGGAACACGTACCTCTCGCCCGAACAACGCGACGCCGCTGGCGTGCTGAACCGGTCGCTGCGTAGCGCCGTCGCGCTGGCCGAGGGCGGGGAGCGCAACGCCAATGCCGTCCGCCAGCACATCCTCGACATGATCGCCAGCGAACCACTGGTGTCGGCTCCCGACTACGTCTCCATCGTCGATGCCGGAACGCTGCAACCGTTGGAAACGCTGGCCGGAGACGTTCGCATCATCCTGGCCGCCCAGGTTGGGCGACCCCGGCTGCTCGACAACATCGGCGTTAGCCTTGCGCCATGAGTGAAACTCCGGCCGACTGGTATCCGGACCCCTACGGACGGCACGAGCTTCGGTATTGGGATGGCGAGGTCTGGACCGACCACGTGTCATCGCACGGCAAGCAGTCCTCAGACCCGGCTCAGCCAACGGGATCTCCCGGCCTGATCGCTGCAGTCGACCAGATCGGTGTGTCGGCAACGACGACCGATCCCAACAAGATCGCAGACCAAATCGCCGCCCACCAGACCGGGGCGGTAGCTGGCGGCAAGCCTGTCAACGCTGCAGCTGGACAGGGCGCGCTTGCGTCGGATCTGCTCGGTCAACGCCTCTTCGTCGTGAACCAAAAGGCGAAGCTGATCGAGGTCAACAACGAGTACGCGATCTTCAATCACGAGGGCATGCAGATCGGCGCCGTTCGCCAGGTCGGCCAGAGCACCCTCAAGAAGGTCGCCCGAGTCGTGTCGAGTCTCGACCAGTTCATGACCCACCACCTGCAGGTCGTCGACCTGTCTGGTGCGGTCGTCTTGACGCTCACTCGCCCCGCCAAGTTCATGAAGTCCCGTGTCCTCGTGAACGACTCTCTCGGCAACCAAATCGGTGAGATCGCCCAGAACAACATGTTCGGCAAGATCAAGTTCTCGCTCAAGGCCAATGGCCACGAGGTCGGCTCGATCAATGCCGAGAACTGGCGGGCGTGGAACTTCAACGTCCAGAACGCGCAGGGCGAAGAAGTCGCCCGCATCACCAAGACGTTCGAAGGCTTGTTGAAGACCGCCTTCACGACCGCGGACAACTATGTCGTCGAGGTCCACCGCGACCTTCAGGATCCGTTGCGTCAGATGGTCGTCGCCGCGGCGCTTTCGGTGGACACCGCACTCAAGCAGGATTCGAGAGGCTTTGGCTGATGGTTAATCCCACGTACTTCCAACCACCCCAGCACGAGGTCGTCGACGCGGTGCGTCGGGCCCTCGCCGAGGACCTGTCGCCACTCGGCGACATGACATCGGGCATGATCGGCGGCGACGTCACAGCGACTGCGCAGATCAATGCTCGCAAGCCGGGCCGTCTTGCTGGCCGTGCGTGTGCTGCCGAGGCCTTCCGCCAGGTCGACGAGTCGATTTCGATCACGTGGCATTGCGACGACGGTGACGAACTCGAAGCGGGAACGATCATCGCCGACGTCAGCGGCATGCTCGCGACGATCCTGGTGGCCGAGCGCACGGCGCTGAACTTCCTCGGACATCTCTCGGGCATCGCGACCCGCGTCAACGAGTTCGTCACGATCTGCGACGGCCGCATTGGTGTCTGGGACACCCGTAAGACCACGCCAGGCCTGCGAGCGCTCGAAAAGGCTGCAACCCGAGCTGGCGGTGGCCGCAACCACCGCGGCAACTTGAGCGGCTGGCTCATGTTCAAGGACAACCACCTGGTGGGCATGACGATTGCCGAGGCGATTGCCGAAGCCCGTGACCGTTGGCCCGGTCGCCCGTTGCACGTCGAGTGCGATCGGCTCGACCAGGTCGAACAGGCAGTCGCTGCGCACGCCGACCTCATCCTGCTCGACAACATGTCGCCCGACACCGTCCGCGAAGCCATGACGCTGATTGGCCCCAAGCGCCCTGACGGTCGTCCGATCGTCGAGGCCTCTGGTGGCATCACCATCGAGACGATCGGCGACTACGCCGACACCGGTGTCGATTTCGTGTCGTCGGGTTCGCTGACGAACTCCGCACCCGTGCTCGACATTGGGCTCGACATCGAGATCGACGCCGTCACCACGGCCGACTGAACAACGCCCGACTGAACAACGCCCGGTCATCGAAGGAAGGAAGCCGATGCTGCTCACGATCGACGTCGGCAACACGCAGACGGTCGTCGGGGTCTATGACCACGACGGCGACATGACGGTCGCCGACGGCGGCCTGCTCGGTCCGTGGCGCCTGTCGACGGTGCACGACCGCACCGAAGACGAGTACGCCGTGCTGATCCAGGGGTTGCTGTCGACCGCTGATGTGCACTGGCGCGATCTCAGTGGCGTGGCCATTACGTCCGGCGTCGCTCACATTACGTCGGCGTTGCGGCGCATGGTCGCTCGACAGCTCGACCTTGAGCCGGTCGTCATCGGCCCGGGCGTCAAGAGCGGCCTGGCCATCCGGTACGACAACCCCCGCGAGGTCGGCCCCGACCGCATCGCGAACGGCGCTGCCGTCTACGACCTTTATGGCGGCCCAAGCATCGTCGTCGACTTCGGCACGGCGACGACCCTCGATGCGGTCAGTGCCGATGGCGATTACCTGGGCGGATCGATCTCGCCGGGCGTCGAGATCAGCCTCAAAGCATTGGTAGGCAAGGCCGCGGCGCTGTCCACCGTCGAACTGGTCGAACCAAAGAACGTGATCGGGCGCAACACCACCGACTCGATCCGGTCGGGCGTGCTCTATGGCTATGCCGCCCAAGTCGACGGACTGTGTGCCCGCTTCGAAGCCGAGATCGGCGAATCGACCGTGATCGCAACCGGCGGCCTGGCGAGCTGGATTTCGCCGCACACAAAGGTCGTGGACGAAGTAGAGCCGTGGCTTACGCTGCACGGCCTGCGACTGATCTGGCAGAGGAACCAATGAGCGAGTCTGAAGACACCCCGACTGAAGAGCTGCCTGCGCCTGAGCCGCGTCCCGCGCCGGAGATTCCGTACCGCTTTGATCGGACGGCATCCGCTGCATCGATCATCGAGGAGTTCGGCGAGATCGAAGACGGTTCCGAAACCGGGCACACCGTCTCGATCGCCGGCCGGCTCATGTTGCGCCGTGAGCAAGGCAAGCTCGCGTTCGGCGTACTCGCCGATTCGAGCGGACGTGTGCAACTCTTCGCTCGCTCGAACTCGACGCCTGACTTCGACGGCTTCACGAGCCTGAACCTGGGTGACTGGATCGGCGTGACCGGTCAAGTCATGAAGACCCGCCGCGGCGAACTCTCGGTGAGCGTCGACGCGTGGGAAGTTCTTGCCACGGCCCAGCGTTCGTTCCCGGACAAGTGGCACGGCATCAGCGACCCTGACCTTCGGTATCGCCAGCGCTACGTCGACCTGTGGGTGACCGACGAGGCTCGAGCGACCTTCACGATGCGCTCCAAGATCATGTCGCTGACGCGACGCTGGCTCGAAGACCGCGACTTCATGGAAGTCGAAACGCCGGTGTTCCATCCGATCGCTGGCGGTGCTGCGGCCCGCCCGTTCGTGACCCACCACAACGCGCTGGACACCGAGCTCTATCTGCGCATCGCCCCTGAGCTGTATCTCAAGCGCCTGACGGTCGGCGGCTTCGAACGAGTCTTCGAGATCGCTCGCGTGTTCCGCAACGAGGGCATGTCGACTCGGCACAATCCCGAGTTCTCGATGCTCGAGCTGTACCAGGCCTATGCCGATTACGGCGACATCATGGAACTCGTCGAGCAGCTCGTCGAGCACCTTGCGCTCGAACTGCTCGGCACGACCGAGATCGAATGGGACGGCAAGCCGATGAGCTTGGCTGCCCCGTGGCGCCGGGCATCGATGCTCGAACTCATCACCGAGTTCACGGGCCAGACCTTCACGCTGGACCAGCCAATCGACGAGCTGCGAGCTGCGGCCGAAGGCTTCGGCGTGTCCGTCGAGGACTACTGGGGCCCCGGCAAGCTGCTGCTTGAGATCTACGAGCAGACCTGCGAGAAGAACCTGTGGGATCCCGTCTTCGTGATGGATTACCCCAAGGAAGTCTCACCGCTGTCACGTGATCACCGGGACCTGCCCGACTTCGTCGAGCGGTTCGAGGGCATCGTTGGTGGCCGCGAGCTGTGCAATGCGTTCAGCGAGCTCCTGGACCCAGCTGAGCAACGTGCCCGGTTCGAAGCCCAAGAGGCTGACCGCGAGGCTGGCGACGACGAAGCCATGGCCGTTGACCGCGACTACCTGCGAGCACTCGAGTTCGGCCTGCCGCCGACCGGCGGGCTCGGCATCGGCATGGATCGCCTCGTGCAGATCCTGACCGGCCAGACCAACATCCGCGACGTGGTGCTGTTCCCGACGTTGCGCCCCGAAGTCTTCGACTGAGCCGACCATGTCTCGGGCCAGGCGACTGTTCGCCGACGTCGCGCTTGACGCGTGGGAACGGTTCGGCCGCGCTGCGGCGATTGGGCCCGGCAGTCGTCGAGCATCACGCTTTGCCGAGTTCGGCAAGGGCTCGATCATGTGCTTCCCGCCGCAAGCGCTCTATGGCGAGCACGCAATCGTGGTCGGTCGAGACACGGCCATTGGCCCGCACGTTGCGTTGACGGTAGGCATGGTGCCGGGCCAGGAGCTCATCGGTGAACGCATGCTGCGCGTCGGCGACCGATGCCTGATCGGGCGAGGTTGCTCGATCGCCTGCCACTTCGACATCGAGATCGGCGACGACGTGTTCTTCGGTCCGAACGTCTACGTGACTGACCAGAACCACGACAACAGCGAGCCCGACGTGCCGGTTGGCCGTCAGAGTTCGGTCGAGAAGCCCGTCCGTATCGGTGCTGGCTCGTGGCTAGCCACGGGCGTGGTGGTGACCCCTGGCGTGACGATCGGCCGAGGCGTGACCGTCGGAGCGAACTCGGTGGTGACATCCGATCTACCTGACGGCTGCGTCGCAGTCGGCGCACCAGCGAGGGTTGTTGCGGCGGAGTAGCTCCGAGCTAGTCGGCGGGGACGCCGGTCTGCCACACCACGTACGCCCCGTCGATGAGCACAAGATTGCCGTCGTTCATCACGACGAGCTCAGACCCACCGCGCTCGAACGTGTTCGCTGACCAGACGCGGTCGTCGCCTGCGAAGAGCGAGAGGTCGCCATCTTCGCCGACGGCGAGGCGATCAGCGTTTGAGCCGTCGGTGCCCGTCGACCACACGATTGCGCCGTCACTGTCTTCAACCACGAGGTTGCCGTTCGATCGCAGGATGAGGCGGAACGCCTGATCGGCCGAATCGATGAACTCGTTGGTGAGGAGGTCGACGCCAAACCGGACGTTCTCTGGCCCGATCACCGAGCTCACGTTGGGTGCCCCGAGCGAGGTGACTTTGGTGACGAGTCCCGATGTGTCCGGATCATCGTTGCGGGTTTGTTCGCCGCCGAAGAGGCAGTCCCCGTCGGCGGCGTCGCCGGTATCGGTCGCTTCCCAACACTCGGCGAGGAAGGCGCCGTAGCCGTTGGTGGCGAGCGCAAGCGAGGTGCCTTCGTCCATTCGGGCAAGGTCGGCCTGCTGCAGGTTGTCCCAGACGCCGTGTTCGGGAATCGGTGCTTCGCCGCCGTCTTCGCCCGGGAATTCGTCGTCTAGCCAGGACACGTAGTGCAGTAGCGAGCCTGAGTCGTCGAACAGCCAGACGCCGTCGCCGTTGTCCACGAGCGCCTCGTCTTGCTTGAGGCCTTCTGCGTTGCGGCCGCTGCTTCCTGGCGGGAACACGGCGTAGTTGAGGGCGGCTGCGCTGTCCCAGTTGGTCTGGGCCAGCGGGTAGTCCTGAGGGTTCGCGAGGGTGACGAGCGCAACCTCGCCCGGCTGCAAGACGGACGTGTTGCCGTCGAGATCGGTCGAGGGAATCAACCAGTCCATGCCAAAGGCTGGCTCGGGAGGATCGACCACGGGATGACGATCGACGAGCCGGAAGCCAGAGAGGTCCAGCGCTTCGTTGCCGATGTTGCGGAGCTCGATGGCCTCGTCGAGGTTCTGGTTGCCGGTGATGTCCATGAAGAAGACCTCGTTGATCACGAGGTTCCCGACGAGCGCAGACGTGGCGAAGTGATCGACGACGAGCGTGACTTCGGTCGGTTCACCGGCTTCGCCGAAGAGCCCCTCGCGTGCTGTGAGGGTCAGGACGACCTCTTGGCCGAGCGTGGTTGGCGCGACACCTGTGACGGTTCGCAGCCGTGGTTCGGCCACGTTGGCCTGGACTGAGGTCGACAGAGCGCTTTGCACCTGGAGGGCGAGCGACTCAGGCGCGAGTTCGAGATCGTCGACGTAGGCCCGCAGCTCGAAGGGTTCGCCCGCGGCGACGACCTGGCGAAGCGGCACGCTCAGCCGAGGCGGCTCGTTGGGAACTGGGGTCGGGGTTGGTGTGGGTGTCGGTGGGACTGGTGTCGGGGTTGGTGTGGGTGTCGGTGGGACTGGTGTCGGGGTTGGTGTGGGTGTCGGTGGGACTGGTGTCGGGGTTGGTGTGGGTGTCGGTGGGACTGGTGTCGGGGTTGG
>CALDGN010000281.1 GCA_937942965.1 uncultured Acidimicrobiales bacterium
AACGGCTGGACCCAATTCGAATGGGCGAGCCCGACGTTTCGCGAGTTCATCCCCGACCGTGACCCTGAGCTTCGCGTCTGGGCCCGCGTCCCGGGCGGCGAGGCCATGAGCGAACGTGAACGCCAGGTCGTTCTCGCCTACATCTCCGACGTGCCGATCGTGTTCAACTCGGTTGTGCCCTATGGGCTGCCCTTCGAGACTCATCTCGTGACGAGCCTCGACCACTCGATCTGGTTCCACCGTCCTGTGGATCCCTCACAGTGGATGCTGTACGACCAGCGCAGCACCGCGGCAGCTGACGGCCGCGGCCTCAACGAAGGCCGTCTCTATGGCGCCGGTGGCGAGCTGGTGATGACCTGCAACCAAGAGTCCATGCTGCGCCGCATGACGCCGCCCAGCTGATCTGCGAGCTAGCAGTCGAGTGCGTTGAACCGCACGCCTCGGTTGGTGAGTACCTGTAAGACCGACTCCAGTGCTCCGACCGTGGCGGCTCGGTTCGACGGTCCGTCGTGGAACAAGATGCGATCGCCCAAGTCGGTGGCGGCCAACACGTTTGATGCGATCGCGTAGCTGTCGTTGAGCTTCCAGTCCTCGCTGTCGACTTCCCACATGTGCACGGTGAAGCCTTGGCCTCGGACGAGGTCGAAGGTCCGCTGATCCATCGCGCCATAGGGCGGGCGCAGGCAGTTGGTCTTGTGTCCTACCGCTCGAGCGATCGCGGCGTCGGTCGCGCCGAGGGTTTGCGCAATGTGGTCCGGCTCCTGCAGTGGCAGAGCCTCGTGGTAGTAGGTGTGGTTGCCGACAGTGTGGCCCTCGTTGATCATCCGTTGGACAACGCCCGGGTAGGCGTCGACCGAGTTTCCGATGACGAAGAACGTGGCCTTAGCGCCGTAGCGGGCGAGCACGTCGAGCACCTGGTTGGTGTAGATCGGGTCAGGTCCGTCGTCGAAGGTCAGGTACACGACGCTGCCATCGCGGGGCACGGCCGGGATATTCGTCAGGAACGGAAGCGGAACTGCTGTCGCCGAGTCTGGCGTTGGCGTCGAGATCAGGTCAGCGGGTATCTGCACCAGGGCAGGCGGTTCAGCCACCCGCACCACTTCGGCTGGCTCAGTCGCCACTGGCTCGGGAATCGGCTCAGGCGTGACCGGCGGAGTTTCCTCGGGAGCGATGTCGTTGCTCGATGCGTTACCGGCCGCGGCGCCAGGCGCTGGGGCCAGCCCTGCGGACAAGACCTGATCGCTCGCACTCGACTCGGTACGCGACAGGGCCCAGATGGCCAGCGTGCTGCCCAAGAAGAGCAACGCAAACAACGTCAGGGCCATCAGGCGCCGAATCGTCATCTGTCGGCAAGCGCCCTTTGATCGAGGTTGGAACGGCTCAAGTCAAGCATTCATTGGTCGCGCAACGGTGGCACTAGGGAGTTCTCCTTGCTCCCCAAAAAGCCGACAGGCCCACCCGCAAGGGGTGGGCCTGTCGTACGCGCTCAGTGCGCTACCGATTACTTTGCGAGCAGGTCGCGAATTTCGGTGAGCAGCGTCTGGTCTGGCGTTGCCGCTGGGGCAGTGTTGGCGCCGGCGCGAGCCAGAGCCTTGACGATCATGAACACGACGAATGCGATCATCACGAAGGTGATGAGCGCCGTGATCAGTGCGCCGAGCGGGATCGCCGACGGGTTCCAATCATCGAAGTTCACGTCAAGACCACCGGCCTTGCCGATCAGCGACATGATGACGTTGACAACGGCTTCCATAACAGGAATCGTCGCCAGCGCCAGCACGAGGCCGACAGCAGCGGGGATGACATTGAACTTCTCGAGGAACTCGCGGAATTCGGTGAGCATGGGTTTCCTTTCGAGGGTTTCGGGGACCCAATAAGGCAGACGGGTGCGGATGCCACTTTGTCGCGGCCATCTCTAAGAGTAGGTAAGACCAGGGCGCTCAACGGGGATGGGGCTAGCAGTATCGAGTTATTCCGGATTTCAGCATCGGGAAGTACGTAAATAGATCTGAGTAGCCAGTCCGCTCGCTCAGGTGAGGTCAGGGCGTGCGGACTAAGGTCGTGCCCCGAACCGATGATCAATCGAGCCGCAAGAATCCGAGGGGGAACGGCGCATGAGTGACGCAACGATCGAGGTCTATGAGACCGAGGATCGGACCTTTCCGCCGAGCGCCGAGTTCGCTGCGGGCGCACTGGCGAACGACCAATCGCTGTACGACGAAGCCAACAACGACTTCGAGGCCTTCTGGGCGCGACAGGCTCGCGAACTGCTGACCTGGTACAAGGACTTCGACCAGGTACTCGACTGGCAGCTTCCGTTCGCCAAGTGGTTCATCGGCGGCGAGCTGAACATCAGCTACAACTGCCTCGACCGGCACGTCGACGCTGGCAAGGGCGACAAGATCGCCTACCACTGGGAAGGTGAACCGGGCGACACGCGCACCTTCACGTACTCCCAGCTCCTCGACGAGGTCGCCAAGTTCGCCAATGTGCTCAAGGGCATGGGGCTCAAAAAGGGCGACCGCATCGCGATCTACATGCCGATGATCCCCGAGCTTCCGATCGCGATGCTCGCGTGCACCCGAATCGGCGTTGCGCACTCGGTCATCTTCGGTGGCTTCTCGCCCGATGCGATCATCGACCGCTGCGACGACGCCGAGGCCAAGCTCATCATCACCGCCGACGCTGGCTATCGCCGCGGTGCTCCCTCGGCGCTCAAGGTCAATGTTGATGACGCCCTCGCCAGCCGTGCATCGACGGTCGAGAACGTCATCGTCGTGAACCGCTGCGACACCGAGGTCACGATGGCCGAAGGCCGTGACCACTGGTGGCACGAACTCATGGCCAATGCCAGCAACCAGTGCCCACCCGAGCCGCTCGATGCCGAGCAGCTGCTGTACATCCTGTACACCTCGGGCACGACGGCGAAGCCCAAGGGCATCATGCACACCACCGGCGGGTATTTGACCCAGGTGGCGTTCACCCACAAGTACATCTTCGACCTCAAGCCCGACACGGACGTGTACTGGTGCGCCGCCGACATCGGCTGGGTGACCGGCCATAGCTACATCGTCTACGGGCCGCTGACCAACGGCTGCACCTCGGTCATGTACGAGGGCACACCCGACACGCCACGCGAACAGGACCGCAACGGCGATGACCGCAGCGCCTGGGGCAAGGACCGCCTGTGGGACATCATCGAGCGTTACGGCGTGACCCAGCTCTACACGGCACCGACAGCGATCCGCACGTTCATGAAGTGGGGTACCCAAGAAGTCGAGCGCCACGACCTGTCGACGCTGCGGGTGCTTGGCACGGTCGGTGAGCCGATTAACCCCGAAGCGTGGATGTGGTACCACGAGCACATCGGCGGTGGCAGCCGTCCGATCGTCGATACGTGGTGGCAGACCGAGACCGGCGGACACATGATCACGCCGATGCCAGGCGTCACGACGACCAAGCCCGGGTCCGCCTGCCAGACCATCCCTGGCGTGACCGCTGAGCTCGTCGATGACGACGGCAACCTCGTCACCGAAGGCGGCGGCTACCTGACGATCTCCAAGCCGTGGCCGTCGATGCTGCGCGGCATCTGGGGAGACCCCGAACGCTTCCAAGAGACCTACTGGTCCCGGTTCCCGGGCCGTTACTTCGCCGGCGACGGCGCTCGCCTCGACAGCGACGGCTACCTCTGGCTGCTCGGCCGTGTCGATGACGTCATGAACGTGTCCGGCCACCGCATCTCGACCGCGGAGATCGAGTCCGGACTGGTCGACCACCCATCGGTCGCCGAGGCGGCCGTGGTCGGAGCGAACGACGACACGACCGGACAGGCGATCGTCGGCTACGTGATTCTGCGGGGCGGCAACGAAGCCTCGGCCGAGTTGAGCGAAGAGATTCGCCAGCACGTCGCGACCAAGCTCGGCCCGATCGCCCGGCCAAAGGCCGTGTTCATCGTCCCCGATCTTCCCAAGACTCGCAGCGGCAAGATCATGCGTCGCTTGCTCCGCGATGTCGCCGAAGGCCGCGACCTGGGCGACACGACCACGCTCGCCGACGCCGGCGTCGTCGACGAGATCCGCACCCGCGCCGCCGACAGCGACGAGGAGTAGTACGCCTTGTGTCGCTGCGCTCCACAACGCTGCCGGTGGTGATCGAATCGGCGGTCCTAGTAGACGCGCAGAGGAGTAGTAGGCCTCGGGTTGGGGCATGCTGCGTCAATGAGCGAATCGTCATGGCCCGAGAGCTGGACTTGGGCAGCTGACCCTGTCGACGGAGGACCTTGTGTCCTTGTCGACGTCGACGGTGTCATCGCCAACGGCTGGCACCGCCAGCACTTCTTGCAAGACGGCCGCAAGGACTGGAAGAACTTCTTCGCGAACGCGTTCGGCGACACGCCGATCGAAGGTTCGCGGGCGTTGGTCGACCAGTTCGCAGAAGCGGGCCAGGTTGTGCTGCTCACCGCTCGCCCGAACAGCTTGCGCGAGGTCACGCTCGACTGGCTTGGCGAGCACGGGTACCGCTGGGACTTGCTGGTGCTGCGAGGACCAGGCGACGGTCGATACTCGTCGCCGGACTTCAAGCAGCGATGCGTCGCTGATCTCCGCTCGTACGGTTTCGTCCCCCAACTGGCGCTCGACGATGACCAGCGCAACGTCGACATGTTCCGCGACGAAGGCATCGAAACCCTCTACATCCACTCCGGGTACTACGAGGCCTGAGCCGCAAAATCTGAGCCCTTACGAGGTTGGGTCTGGCTTCGTTCGGGAATCAGAGCATCGCCGTTAGTGTTGGATCCCTCACGGAGGTTCCATAGATGGGCAACTCGATCAAAACGTTCATGCTGCTGGCGCTGCTCGGTGGCTTGGCCATGGCGCTCGGAAGCGCATTTGGTGGCCGTGGTGGCATGACGATCGGTCTCGGCATCGGTCTCGTGATGGCCGGAGGCAGCTACTGGTTCAGCGACAAGCTGGCCATCAAGAGCGCCAAGGCTGTCCCCGCAGACCCGGCCCAGTACCCCGAGTACTACGCCATCATGGAAGACCTGACCGCTCGGGCTGATATGCCGATGCCCAAGCTCTACGTCACGCCGAATCGCCAGCCGAACGCCTTTGCGACCGGCCGCAATCCGAACAATGCAGCGGTTGCCGTGACCGTCGGGCTCATGGAAATGATGACCTGGGACGAGGTCCGCGGCGTCTTGGCCCACGAGCTCGCACACATCGAGAACCGCGACATCCTGATCGGCTCCGTGGCCGCCGCGATCGCCATGGGCGTGACCTACGCCGCCCGTATGGCGATGTACGCCGGCATGTTCTCGGGCGGCCGTCGAGACGACCGTGGTGGCGCAAACCCAATCGTGATGATTGCAACCATCGTGCTGGCGCCGCTCGCCGCAAGCTTCATCAAGTCGGCAATCAGCCGCACCCGTGAATACAAGGCCGATGCCAGCGCTGCTCGTCTGATGGGCGACCCCGAGCCGCTGGCTCGGGCACTCGAGAAGCTCGGCATGGCATCTGGGCGTATCCCGGCCGAAGGCGTCACACCCGAGCAGGCATCGCACTACATCGTGAACCCACTCGGCGGCGCCACCCAGTCGAACTTCGGTGGAGGCATCGGCCAGTTCGGCAAGATGTTCTCGACCCACCCTCCGCTCGAAGAGCGCGTTCGCGCCCTCCGCAGCGGCGAGTTCATGAACAGCTGAGCCGGTCGGTTCGGAACCTACGCTCTGCGACATGCGGTTCCTCTTCGTCTGCGATGACAACGTTCGGTCATCGCCGATGGCGGCCGCGTTTCTCTATCACCAGCAGCGTCTCCGCAGCATCGAGCCGCTCGTGGTTGCGTCCGGTGGGTTCGGCCCGCCCGGCCATGAGCTCGACCCATCGGTCGTTGCCCTGCTCGAGGATCGTGGCGTTGACCTGAGTCGCAAGCGCACCCGCGAGCTCGATGCCGAAATGGTCGGACACGCTGACCTCATCGCAACGATGACGGGATCCCAAGCCGTGCGAGTCATGACGGCCTGGCCCGAGACCGCCGATCGTGTGTTCACGTTGCGGCACCTGTGTGCGGCGGTGACATCGCGTCCGGCCTCGATCAGTGCGGCCGAATGGCTGCGCAAGGTGCAAGGCGCGATCGAACGGAACTATGTCTCGACTGGCGACCCGACCATGGATATTGCTCAACCATCGGGTCGCGAGTTCGGGGCCACGCTCAACCTGGCTGATCAGTTGCTTGCTGCGACGGATCATCTGACTCGCTGTCTCTGGCCGGAGCCGACCGTCACCGCCTAGGCGCCCGGCGGATGTCAGCTGTCGCTGGTGAGCGAAATGTCGTCAGCCCAGGCCTGATCGACGCGGCTGAGCGTCGGTCGACGAGTGGCAGCTCCATTGGCGACCTGTCCGACCTGACCGATCTTTGCGATCCGTAGCGGCTGAGCCGCAGGCTTGGTCACCGTCAGCGTGGTGCGGGCATTCGCTGCCGCCGGGACCGATGACGGGGAAGCGGGCGTTGCGATCGCCGCGGGCACGAGACGAGGACGTTCGACCGGGGCTTCTGGCTGGGGCGCGGCAGCTGGCGCTGGAACTGGTTCTGGTGCGGGTGCTGTGACCGGTGTAGGCGGAGCTGCAGGCGGGGGATCGGGTTGCTGCATGGCAGCAGCAGTCGGTGCGGGCGCAACCGGTGTTGCCACAGCTGGTGTGGCTGCGACGAGGGGCGGAGCGTCGGGCGCAAGGAAGGCTGGAACGTCGAGCATTCCGGCGGTCATCACCAGGTCGAGTGAGCCTTCGGTGGCCTGGTGGAGCCAGGAGTCCGCCTCGGCTTCGTCGTCGGCTTGTTGTTCTCGCCAGCGCAACCAGCCGCCGGTGACGCCAGCGCCAAGAAGCGTGCCCAGGATCGTCATCGCAATCAGCGAGCGGCCCGTTTCGGATGCGGTCGGGTTGTCGCCGAAAAGTTCAGCGCCAGGGTCGGACTGCAATGCCTCGATCGAGTTGGCTGCGACGGCTTCTTCGGTGGCGGCGACGTCGCGGCGCGCTTCGAGCCGGGCGGCTTCGGCATCGTCGCCCGCAAGGCGAGCCGTGCCGAGTCGCGTGATAAGCGAGTCAAGCTCAGCCTCAGCGAGTGCGGCCCGGTCGGCCCACGTCGCGATGAGTGCCTCTCGGCGCTGCGAAATGTAGGCCGAAGCCCAGTTGCGTGACAGCCGAATCGCCTCGTCTGCGGTATCGCCCGGTGCGGTGAAGGCGAGCACGTTGTTGTCGCCGCCGGCGTCGACATCGATCGTGTTCGGCGCCGTTGGGATTGCGCCCCGCACAACGTCAAGCACGACACCGGATTGCGCAAAGCGGATCTCGGCATCGAGCGGTGTGGTGCCATCGAGCGACGCTTCACCAAGATCAGCTGCGGCCAAACGTGTGACGAGCACCTGCGTGGTGGCGTCGAACCCAGGTGGTGAGCGCAGCGCGAAGAACGCACCCACCAACAAACCAACCAGCGCTCCCACGAGGATGCGGCTGAGATTCCGGGCGAGAAACCCGCCGGAGTCGCCTGGTGGCGTTGGACTCACGCGTCGATCGTACCGTTCGTCCCGATGTCGCCCGATGAGTCGATCAACCCAGTTGGGTAGCTGCGTTCGCGGCGTTGCCGCTTAGTCGCGGAAGTTGCCGAACTGCATGGGGAAGTCGAAGTCGCCGCCCTTGAGTGCGGCGATCACATCTTGGAGCGAGTCGCGCTTCTTGCCGGACACGCGGAGCTGTTCACCCTGGGTCGAACTGGACACGCCCTTGATGCCCAAGTCCTTGATGAACTTGTTGAGCTTCTTGGCGTTGTCCGAGGAGATACCGGCACTCAGCGTTGCCGTCTGGCGGGCACGGCCACCGGAGGCTTCTTCGACGTCGCCGTAGTCAAGTGCCTTGAGGGACACGCTGCGGCGAACCATCTTCTCTTCGAGGACCTGGCGCAAGGCGACGAGACGATCTTCGCTGGCCGAGTTCATCGTGATCGCCGATTCGGTGAGCTCGATCTGCGAGTCGGTGCCTTTGAAATCGAAGCGGTTCTGGATCTCGCGTTGGGCCTGATCGACGGCGTTGCGTACTTCTTGCATGTCGACTTCGGACGTCACATCGAACGTTGGCATGGTGTCGTTCCCCTCGTGCAGCTGGTCCGATCACGCTAGTTGCAGATGCGTCGGATTTCATCGGCAAAAAGGCGGTGCGTGCCGGGTCTCATATGGGTATCGTGTGCAACCGAATCATGGGTCAGTGCCCGAGCGGCCAAAGGGAACGGGCTGTAAACCCGTCGTGATTTCACTTCGATGGTTCAAATCCATCCTGGCCCACATGATGCGAAGCCCCTGCCGATTCCGGCAGGGGCTTCGTCACTTTTCCGAGGTAATCCGGTGGGCGTCAGTCGGCATCCATCGCCATGGCGGCGTACATGGCGACGCCGTTGGCCATGGCGTCTTCGTTGATGGTCATGAAGTTGGAGTGGTTCGGCGGGATCTCGCCGGGCTCCATGCCTTCGGGGGCAACGCCCAGGAACACCATCGAGCCGGGAACCTCGTTGAGCACGTAGCTGAAGTCCTCGGCACCCATGACGCCCGATGGCATGTGATGGAAGTGGCTTTCGCCGAACAGCTGCTGGGCGACGTCGTCGGCACGGGCGACTTCGGCGTCGTCGTTGACGGTGACCGGATAGCCCTGCTCGATTTCGAGTTCGCACGTGCAGCCGTGGGCGGCCGCCGTGTGGGTTGCAACCCGCTCGACGCCTTCTTTGATGCGGGCCCGGATCTTCTCGTCGAAGGTACGGATCGTGCCTTCCATGCGGGCGGTCTCGGGGATGATGTTGTTCGTCGTGCCCGCTTCGAGGTGGGCGACGGTGAGCACGGCTTCGTCGGAGCCTGCCTTGACTCGGCCGACCATCGTGTGGAGGCCAAGGATCGCCTGGGCCGCTGCGGGGATCGGGTCGATCGCGTCGGCGGGCATCGAGGCGTGACCGCCGCGCCCGACCATCGTGATGTCGAAGCGGTCGGCGCTGGCCATGACGGGCCCGCCCTTGGTGAAGAACATGCCGGCGGGCATGGGCGTAATCACGTGGATCGCAAACGCACGGTCAACGTTCTCGAGCACGCCTTCTTCGATCATGTACCGGGCGCCGTGGAAGCCTTCTTCCCCGGGCTGGAACATGAAGCGGACCGGGCCCGGCAGTTCGTCCTTGTTCTCGACGAGCATGCGGGCGGCGCTGAGCAGCATGGCGACGTGGCTGTCGTGGCCGCAGGCGTGCATGCGTCCCTCGTAGCGGGACTTCCAGGGCACGTCGGCGTCTTCTTGGAGCGGAAGCGCGTCCATGTCGGCGCGCAGCAGCGTCATGGGGCCGTCGCGATCGACGTGCAGGTCAGCGACGACCGAGGTGGTCGACTCGCCCTTGGTGATGGTCAGCCCGAGGCCGGTCAGGGCGTCGAGAATCTTGGACTGGGTCTCGGGAAGTTGCAGTCCGAGTTCGGGTTCGGCGTGCATCGCCCGACGCAGATCGACGGTGTATTCCTGGAGGCCGCTGGCGGCTTCGACGACATCGGGTCCGAGAGCTGTTGACATGCCGGACATCCTCGCACCAAAGCGACAGGGGTGCCAGGCTCGTCTGACGGTTCCGCAGAGCGGCCAGAGGAGCGTCAGCGACGAAGCTGCGATTGCGAGGGTTGATCCGCAGAGCGGCCCGAGGAGCGTCAGCGACGAAGCTGCGATTGCGAGGGTTAGAGCAGGAGTTGGAGTTCGGTGACGTCGAGCCATTGGCCGAACTTGCGACCGACCTGGCGTTCGACGCCGACGAGTTCGTAGCCGTGGCGCATATGCACGGCGACGGAGCCAGGGTTGTCGCCGGCGATGCGGGCGATGACCGAGTGGAAACCGTGCGAACGGGCCCGTTCCAGAATCTCGGTCATGAGCAGATTGCCGATGCCCTTGCCTTGTTGGCCCTCCGCGACGTAGATCGAGTTCTCGACCGTCGTCCGATAGGCGGCCCGCTCTTTGAATTGGCTGAGCGAGGCGAACCCGACGACCTCGTCGTCGATGACGGCAACGACGACTGGCGTCGCCCCTTGGTGGCGTCGTATCCATTCGATCTGACCTTCGAGGGTGCGCGGCTCGAGGTCGAGCGTGGCGGTTCCCGTCATGACCTCGTGGTTGTAGATCGCAAGCAGCGCCTGCGCATCAGCCTCGGTGGCATCTCGGATGATGGGTTGCGTCATGACGGTTCGCTGTCCCTGTCCTTCGGAAGTGGCCCTGTCCTGAAGAAGTGGCCCTGAATGTCGAAAACGGGTTGGGCGGAGCCGCGTATCATGGCATCCTTACCGCCCTGCTCCCTTAGCTCAGTCGGTAGAGCGCTTCCATGGTAAGGAAGAGGTCAAGAGTTCAATTCTCTTAGGGAGCTCCAGCCGGATCTTTCCGGGGCGCCGTAGCTCAGTTGGTGAGAGCGCTCGACTCATAATCGAGAGGTCGACAGTTCAAATCTGTCCGGCGCTACATGCTCGTCACCACCCCGCCATATGCTGCGGGCGTGGATGACGAACTCAAGCCACTCATCGCCAAGGCCAAGGCCGGCGATCGAGCGGCATTCGACGAACTCGTCAAAGCCACGTACCAGCGTGTGCATGCCTTGGCGTTGCGTCTGACCGGCAACGAACACGATGCCGACGATGTGGTGCAAGACACCTACGTGCGGGCGTTCCGTAGCCTTCGCAAGTTTCGTGGCGATGCCCGCTTCTCGACCTGGTTGCATCGGATCACCGCGAACAGCGCATCGACGATGATGGGTCGCAGTCAGCGGCACCGTCACGACGACATCGAAAGCGTCATCGACCTGGCAGATCACCGCGACGATTCTGACCCCGAGTTCCAGCTGCAGAACGGTGCCGTTGGCGCCAGACTTCGTAAGGCGCTCGACAACTTGCCCGAGCGGCTTCGCAATGTGGTCGTCCTGCGAGATGTGCACGGCATGTCACATCGTGAGATTGCCGAAGAGCTCGATATCTCCGAAGCTGCGGCCAAAGTTCGCCTGCATCGGGCCCGCGCCCGGCTGCGCGACGGCCTGGTTGCGTGGCGACCGGCATCGTTCGAACGCTCGGTTGCAGACGGCGACGAAACCGCGGTCGGTGCGGCTGCCGATGCAAGCGATGCCGTCGAAGCCGACGTCATCGACCTCGACGCACGTCGCAACGCCAGCTAATTCGGGCCGCTGGAGCGGTCCAAGTAACTGGCGAGTAATCCGGTGGTCGCCCAGCTAGCCTTGGCGGACCAGTCATAGGGCAGTGGCGCAATTGGTAGCGCACCGGTCTCCAAAACCGGCGGTTGTGGGTTCGAGCCCCGCCTGCCCTGCCAACTGCCAATCAGTTTGGTTGGCGATTTCACACGATCTCCCCGAGGTTCCGACGGCTATGTCCGACACGAGCAGCTTGAATCGACAAACCCGCCGCTTTGCCCAGAAGCAAGGGCTTCTTGACGACGACGGTGAGCCGGTACGCCAGAAGCGCGAACCACGCCAGCAGTCCACCGAACCCCGTACGCCTCCGGCCCAGTTCTTCCGTGAAGTTCGGGCCGAGATGCGCAAGGTCGTCTGGCCAAGCCGCGAAGAAGTCGCGAACTACTCGATCGTGGTCTTCACGCTTCTCGTGCTGTTCACCGGCCTTGTTGCCCTGCTCGATTTCGGGCTTGGTGAAGCAATCGTCAAGCTGTTCGAACGATGAGCCTCGACGAAGAACAGACTCCAGCCACTGACGCCGAGGCTGCTGACGCACCCGCCGAAGCTGCGCCGGTCGAAGAAGCTGCAACTGAAGAAGCTGCAACTGAGGAAACGGTCGAAGTCGTCGACGAGAACGCACTCGTCTACGAAAAGGCTGAGGGCGAAGAAGACGACGAAGACGGCGAAGCTGCGGCCCCCAAGGTCATCAGCGCCTACGACCGTCCTGGTCGCTGGTACGTCGTGCACACCCAGTCGGGTTACGAGAAGAAGGTCAAGCAGAACCTCGAAGCTCGTACCGCCTCGATGAACATGGATGGTCGCATCCACGAAGTCGTCATTCCAATGGAAGACGTCGTCGAGTTTCGCCAGGGCAAGAAGGTCGTCGTCCAAAAGAAGATGTTCCCCGGCTACTTGCTGGTGCGCTGCCGTCTTGACGACGACTCGTGGTTCGTGATCCGCAACACCCCAGGTGTCACCGGATTCGTCGGCCAAGGCTCCAAGCCCTCGCCGCTTCCACGCCGCGAAGTCGAAACGTTCTTGCAGACCAAGGCCGACGACGCCGAAGCTGCCTCTGGCCCCAAGAAGACCCGGGCCCGCAAGCTCTACGAAATGGGCGAAACCGTCCGCGTCAAAGAAGGCCCGTTTGCGGACTTCTCTGGCGAGGTCATCGAGATCAACGAAGACCAGCTCAAGGTCAAGGTGTTGGTCAA
Source organism: uncultured Acidimicrobiales bacterium (assembly GCA_937942965.1). Classification (GTDB taxonomy): domain Bacteria; phylum Actinomycetota; class Acidimicrobiia; order Acidimicrobiales; family UBA10347; genus UBA10347. The sequence continues at coordinate 12,432 of CALDGN010000281.1, forward strand.
CATCTTCGGCCGTGAGACCCCGGTCGAGCTCGAATTCGCCCAGGTCGCCAAGCTCTAACACCCCTCGCAGACGCCGCTGACCCGAGTATTCGGTAGGCGGCGCCTGATTTCGACGCCCATTCCGCGGCGTCACAGGTTGTCCACTGGTCTTCGGACCGGCACACTTCTTGGGTTGCGTTCGGCGCTCGCCGAACCCCCAAACGCAAGCAGCCCCATTCCAAGGCAGCCCCGGGCTGACAAAGGTACGCATCATGGCAAAGAAGCAAGTCGCCGCAGTCGTCAAGATTCAGATCCCCGCTGGTGAGGCAACACCAGCGCCTCCGGTCGGTACCGCACTCGGTCCGCACGGTGTGCAGATCATGGACTTCTGCAAGGCATACAACGCCAAGACCGAAGGCCAGCGCGGCCAGATCATCCCGGTCGAGATCTCGATCTTCGAAGATCGCTCGTTCAGCTTCATCACCAAGACGCCTCCGACGGCGTTCCTGCTGCGCAAGGCCGCTGGCCTCGACAAGGCATCGCAAGAGCCTGGCCGCATCGATGCCGGCACGGTGACCGACAAGCAGGTCGAAGAGATCGCTGAGATCAAGCTTCCTGACCTCAACACGAACGACATGGACCAGGCCAAGCTGCAGGTTGCCGGCACCGCCCGGTCGATGGGCCTCCGGGTCGTCTGAAACCCGACTCCGTCGGGTTTCTTCGAGTTTTTGCTGGCGCAAAGACTCGCTGAAACTCTTCTTTCGGGTGCGGCTTTGCCGGACCCATCAACCGCTCGGGAGGACCTCGCCCGGCGGCTCTGAAACATGAGGGAGCTACAAGGAGCTAAC
>CALDGN010000282.1 GCA_937942965.1 uncultured Acidimicrobiales bacterium
GCAGGAGCCCGCTGATGGACCTCAAACTCGACGCCGACGATCTCAACACCTGCGTGCAATGCGGGCTGTGTCTGCCGCACTGTCCGACCTTCCGGGTCACCGGCGACGAAACCATGTCGCCTCGGGGTCGGATCAAGCTGATGCGCGAGGTGCAGGACAACGATGCCCCCGTCACCGACGAGGTCATCGACGCATTTGCCACCTGTGTGCAGTGCCGCGGCTGTGAACCGGCCTGTCCAAGCAACGTGCCGTACGGCCACTTGATGGAACAGGCACGCGAGACGCTGGTTGACGCCGGCAAGCTCACGCCTGCCTGGCAACAAGCTGCACTCAAGCCGTTGGCCCATCCGAATCTGTTGCGGGCCGGCACCGCAGCGTTGGCGGTTGCCAACAAGGTCGGCCTCGTGCCGAAGCGGCTCGGGCTCCCCGATGACATTCCTTTCCGTCAAGCGCCGCTCGTCGCCTCGGGCGACGACGTGTGGATGTTCACCGGCTGCGTCATGGACGCCTGGCAGCGAGATGTCCACCAGGCCACCCAACGAGTGATCGAGGCCGCCGGCTTCGGCGTGCGGCCGACCAGCGATCTCGCGCCGTGCTGCGGGGCGCTTCAGGCACACGCCGGAATGGGCGACGAGGCTCGCGCCCGAGCATCGCAACTGATCGAGGCCTTGAGTCAAGGCGACGCCGCTACGCGTCCGATCCTGGTCAACTCCGCCGGCTGTGGCGCTGCGATGAAGGACTACGGCCATCTACTCGGGACCGATGAGGCTCAGGCGTTCTCCGAGCGCGTCTTCGACGTCAGCGAGTTCCTGGCCGACCACGTCGAGGCATTGCCTCAAGTCGAGCCACTCGATCTACGGGTTGCCGTGCAAGACCCGTGCCACCTGCGCCATGTGCAGCGGGTCCACGAGGCCACCCGGACCGTGCTGCGTCCGTTCGTACGGGAACTCGTCGAACTGAATGACGACGGCCTGTGCTGCGGCGCTGGCGGCGCCTACTCGGTGCTGCAGCCCGAGATGGCCGGCCAGATTCGTGACCGCAAGGTCGCTGCGATCGACCAGGTCACGCCCGACGCAGTGGCGAGTGCGAACCCAGGCTGTTCGATGCATCTGGCGCAAGCTGGGGTACCGACCGTGCACCCGATGACGCTGGTTGACCAGGCAATCTCCAAAGTTTGAGAAGAAAATCTTCCCGAACTCCTCAACAAGGGATAGGCCGTGCCGACTAATACATCAGCGGCTTGGCTTCAGCCCCCCGGCCGCAGAACAAAAAACACAGATGATCGGCCATCATGTCCCCTCCTGATGACCATCTCTCTCACAAGAACCCTCGGCCTACGATCCCCCCTCCACCGGCCGGGGGTTCTTTCTTTTTCCAATGGGGTCGCAGCCAAAACGTTGCACCTGGCTTGACGACAGGGTCCGCCTAGGACGGTGACGCTCGCCAGACCAGTTGGAGAGCAGGGCGCTCGGACGTCGAATCGTTGCGAGTGCCCGAATGCAGCACATGTCCGGAGAAGACGAACGCGGTTCCGGCCGAACCGAGCAGTCGGATCTCGTCGTGATGGCGATCGAGTGAGCCAGAGCGTCGTTGGAGATCCACCCGTCGGTGGCTTCCGGGGACCAACCTCGTCGACCCGTTGTGCTCGGTGAAGTCGACCAGCGCAACGATCGCGGTTGCAACGGTGTCCGGACCATGACCGAGCTTGGGAATATCGTCGGCATGGAGTCTCTGCGCCCCGAATCCGGGCTGGGGTGAGCGGAACGAGACCTCGAAGGCCTCGAACCTCGTCCCGATGATTGCGGCAACTTCGTCGAGCAGCGCCCGACGTTGCACGATCGCATCGATGACCGGGCTGCGCTCGACGAGATCGAAGAGATGCCGGGTGCCGTGTGCAACCTTGTCCCGAAGGTGCCGATCGGGCTCGGGGAGCAAGAGCAATCGCTCGCACTCGGATTGCACCGACGCAACGTCATCGGCCGAAAGCAGACCGTCGACCGCGCCGAAACCACGGCTCTCGTCGTAGTTCAGCTGCGGCATGTCTGGCGCAGCGCTAGCCGGTGATCTTGGCGATCAGGGCATCGACGGCGTCGTCCGCGAGGGCGATCATCTCGTCATCGGTGCGGTCCTGGATCGGGTGCGCCACGAACAGTCGAGCAGCGTCGAAGCCGAGCGCTGTTGCCTGGGCCTCGGCGGCGCTGACGAACGGATCGCTGGCGACGAAGACACCGGGGACACCGCGGCGTTCGAGATCGGTGATGTCATGCACACTGCATGACGTGCAGCTACCTCAATCAGCGAGGGCTTCGATCACGGCATCGCACTCGGTGGCGATCTCGTGGCGAAGGTCGACGGGCGCCGGCTTGGTGAACGTCGGTTTGCGGTAGCGCTTGACGTTCGCGTCGAGTGCGCCGAGGCGCTCCTCGACACGGTTCAGGAACACGTCGCCGCGTGGTTTCGAGATGTCGAGCAGCCCCACGGTCAGTCCAGCGAGGGACTCGGGTCGAGTCGCTCGCTCGATGATCGCAGGCGTGGACTCATTGGTCGGATCGAGAACGGTCGTCATGGCGTGATCTCCTTGGTGACTGGAACACTACCCGCGGGCCCACTCACCCAACCAGCGAAGACCGACGAGAACAGCCCGGCCGGCCCGCCAGCGTGTGCGATGTGCAACCCGCCGGGGCGGAACTTCGGCAGCTCGAGTCCGGCGAATCCTTCGGGGATGCCCTCTTCGATGCCGCCGACGCCAGCGATGATGTCGTCGGCTTGCACCATGAGCCGAGCTTCGAGCTCGGTTCGGAACTTCACGCGATCCCAACCTGCGTCGACGAAGCGTGCCATGTGCTCAGGGCTGATCACGAGCAGCGCATCGATACCGGCGATCATGCGCGGGTGATGCGTCGTCAGTAGGCACTGCGCGAACGACTCGACGAGCGATTCGGCCGACCGTGACTTCTGGTCAACGATGAGCCGAGGCCCCTCGGTGCAGATCGCAGTGAGCGCATTGACGCCAGCATCGATGCCTCGCTCTTGGGCGAGCGAGATCCACGGCATGCCCTCTTCGTCTTCGGGGAACGCGAAGCCGAGCTTGGTCAAGCTGCCGTGGGCGGCGCGGTCAACCTCGCCTGGACGACCACCGCCGACGTTACGGACGGTGAGCTGCACGGCGCGCCCGATCGTGAGGTTGGCTCGGTTGCCCTGGCCGAGCGCATTGATCCCGGCGTTCATCCCGATCTCGTTCCGGATCGGGCCGTTGACCACGAAGACCGGGCCGACGCTCATCGTCGTTGCGAGCAAGCCGTGCATGTTGAACTCGTCGGTGCAGACGGCTTCGAGGCCAGCCAACACGACCGGCAGGTACTCGGGTTTGCAGCCTGCCATCACCGCATTAACCGCAACCTTCTCGACCGTGACTTCGATGAGATCGGGCGGCACGATCGCCACGACGTCATCAGGGGAGCGGGTCGTACCTTCGAGCATGCGCAGCACCCGCTCTGGCGTGGGCGGAATCAGCGGCAAGCCATCGGACCAGCCTCGGTCGAACATCGCCTCGAAGTCATCTTCGAGCGAAGCGAACTCCACTCGACGCGCAGCGAGCCCGTCGCTGCCGAAGCGAGCCTGGAGTGCGTCGGCGTGTGCTGGGTCGACATTGAGTGATCCGCAGCCGGGGCGATGCTCGGGCAAGGTGATGCCGAGCTCGATGTTGCCGGTGAATGCCTGCCACTGATCCCGGCTCCAGCCGACGATCCGTTCTTCTTCGACACCGCTGGCGCCGACTCGCATGAGCGTCGGGACGGTCTCGATGTCGTGATGCCAGGACACCGTCAGGTCGGTGTCGTCGACCGCGCTCACCGATTCTGGGAACGACGTGTCGTCTTGGGTGTAGACGGTCAGCGGTTCATCGCCGCCGGCGAGGACCCCGAGGACAGGGTCGACGAGTTCGCAGGTGGGGCAGTCTCGCTTCACGAATGCGACGAGCCCGGCAGGAAGTGGTGGTCGTGTCACGCCGACGAGTATTGCAGTCGGCGTCTGGCTGCGAGCTACTCGGAGTAGCTCCACTCATCGACGAACAAGCCGTTGGCATCGACCAGGAACGCGGTGTCGCCGCTGTTGTTCCACACCGGGTCGAACGCGCACCAAAACAAATCGACGTTCTCGTCGTTGTCATCCCACTCGCAACCCGAGCCGATGCGGACGAAATCGTCGGCGGCGAGCACGAAGCCGTCCGGGAACTCGTAGCGGTGGCGGGTCGATTCGTCTCGGATGCCCCACCCGGTCATGTCCACCGGCGTCGCGCCGAGGTTCGCAATCTCGATCCACTCGCCGTTCGGGTTGAAGTCGTCGCGGCCACGGGCGTCGGGGCGCAGGTCGAGGATGACCAGATCGGCATCGGCATCACAGGCAGTCCACAGGCCGCGCCCAGCTGCCTTGGCCTCGGTCTGGGCTTGGGCGATGAGCGCTCCATGCGGTCCGCCATCGGAGAGCGCGAGCGCCGCGCCCGCTTCGACCATGGCGAGGTTAAGCAGCACATCGCCGGCCCAGACGTTCGAAATCTGGCGCCCGAAGCCACCATCTTCGGTCTCGACGATCTCGACCAGAATCTGCTGGCCGGCGATGAGATCCTGCAGCACGAGTCGTGCGTTGCTGCCAAAGCACGCCTCGGCTTCGGGGGCGTTGAGGCCAAGCAGCCGGACTTCGGCCCGGGTGATATCGGCTGGCGGCGCGTCGATCCACTCGACATCGAAACTGTCACCGTCGGCCAAGCGGCTCGCAGTCGCTCGCAGCGCTGCTGGCGGCGGCGTTGGCGATGGAAGCGTCCCGGTTCCGACGTCTGTCGGCGTCACCGTCGAAGTTGACGCCGGGGGAGCGGTCGGGCTCGCTCCGGGCTCGGCTGTCGGCGTGACCGGAACGGACGTCGCCGGAGCGAGCGTGGGTGCCGCTGCCGGGGCGTCGGTTGTGGTCTCGACCCGTCCGTCGTTCCACGGCTGGCGCGCCCAGAGCAAAAATGCCGTCGCCGCCGCAAGAGCGACGGCGAAGACAAAGAGTTTGCGTTTCATCGATGCGGCCCGCAGGCCACCCGATCAGTCGTCGAGGTTGAGTTCCTGGATCTCCGGGATGCTCTCGAGCTCGCTGTCCGCAAGCACACCCTGGAGCACCGCACGGGTGCTGAACAGGCGGTCACGAGCCAGCTTCTCGGCTTCGAGCAAGCGGTTGATCTGGGCACGACCGTCGGAGACGATGCGCTCAACCTTCTCGGCTGCGGCAGCTTCGGCGTCGGCAGCGATGCGGTCAGCTTCGGCCGAGGCCGCTGACTTGACCGACGCTGCGTCTGCTTCGGCCTTAGCCAGAAGTTCCTGCGACTCGGCACGAGCCTTGGCGATGATGTCCTCGGCCTCGGCACGAGCATCGTCGACCTGACCGTTGACGTCAGCCAGCTGGGCCTGAGCGGTTGCGATCTCGGCGTCGGCAGCAGCCTTGGCGTCCGCGATCTCGGCCTCGGCACGAGCACGGCTTTCCTTGGCCTCAGCTTCGATCCCGGCGGCGACCTCGTCGGCCGTCTGGCGGGTGCGAGCGCTGTAGTCGTCGGCCTCGCTGCGCATCGAGGTCGCTTCGGCCTCGCTGCGGGTGCGGGTGGTCGCTGCGTACTGCTCGGCTTCTTCGCGGGTCGACTTTGCGTAGGTGTCGATCTCGCTGCGGATGTCGTTTGCGTACTCTTCGGCCCGGCTCCGAGTCGTACGTGCGTACTCGTCAGATTCGCCACGAACTCGGCGGGCGTGATCGTCAGCTTCGGTGCGGGTCGTCTCGGCGAACTGGTGCGCCGACTCGCGCTCTTCGCGAATGCGAGCGTGCGCTTCTTCGGTTTCGGTGGCGATCGAGGTGCGTGCTTCGCGAAGCATCTCGTCGGCACGAGCCGCTGCGTCTTGTCGGATCGTCAGTGCACTTTCGTGCGCCGACTTGAGGATGTCCTCGATCTCGGTGCCGACGGTCGAGAAGTCGTTGTCTTCGTACGGCGAAGCGACGTGGGTTTCGGTGACCGCGACCGCAACGGGCGCAGCAACCTCGACGATCGGAGCGGCGACGGGCTCGGGTGCCGCGGGCACCTCGGGAACCTCGATCGCTTCGACCGGCTCTTCAACCTCGGAAACGTCTTCGACAGCTGGCTCGTCAACGACGGGCGCTTCGACAGCGGGTTCTTCGACCTCGATCTCGACCTCAGGCACGTCGGCGACGGGAAGGTCGATGCTCGGGGCATCGATCGATGGCGCTTCGACAGAAGGCAAGTCGATGCTTGGTGCCTCGATCGTGGGTACGTCGACGTTCGGAAGGTCAATGCTCGGAGCGTCGATCGACGGCGTCTCGATGGACGGAGCTTCGACGCTCGGGAGCGACACGACGGGAACTTCGCCCGTAATCGGTTCGACAGACGGCACGTCGATGGACGGTGCTTCGATCGTTGGCACGTCGATGGACGGTGCCTCGATCTTCGGGACCTCAACGTCAGGGACGTCGATGCTTGGCGCTGCAACAACGGGCACTTCGCCGGTTGGCAGACCTGCATCGCCAGCCGGAACCGAAATCGAAGGTACGTCAGGAACATCGATCGACGGAGCGTCGACCTTGATGGCGTCTGCCGATGGAGGAGCGAGCTCGGCGCTGGCCTCTCGCATGCGATCGGTCATCGAGGAACCCGCAGCCGCGGCGCCAGCCACTCCAGCGAGACCGGCAGCACCAGCGACGGCGGCACCTGCCCCGCTATCGGCGGCTTCGGCGGCAGCGGCTTCGGCCGCAGCGGCCTCGGCAGCTTCTTCGTCAGCCCGGTCATAGGCGGCGACGGCGTCTTCGATCGAAGGCTCGGGTGCAGCCGGGGGTGCCGGCGCTGCCGCAGCTGCGGCAACGGGCGCACTCACAACTTCGCCGCTCAGACGTCCTTGGAGTTCGTCGGCCAACTGGCCGAGGAACGCCTGGACTTCGTCGCGGTCATAGCCACGCCAGATGATGTCGAACTCGTGGTTGCGAATCGCATCGGGCTGGAAGTCGGCGGGAAGCGCAGGCATCGGCCCGCTCTCCTCGCCGAGTACCTCAACGGCAAGGGCAATACGACCGAGGTAGGCCGAAACCTCATTGGGGTGATAACCCCGAAGTCCGGTATCGAACTCCTTCTGTCGAAGCAGGTCGGGATCGAGCAGCGTCATTGATGTCTCCGAGGGGGAGTTCCGTGTGTGTGCAGGTCTAAACACGCCACGGGCAGAAGTGGCGCAGAGTTTGGAAGCTTAGCCCCACTGTCACGCGGTCTTGTGATATCCGCCTCACGAAACTGCGCGCCAGAAGAGAGCGGCATACGAGCGGGTGAAGGGAATCGAACCCTCATCATCAGCTTGGAAGGCTGAGGTTCTAGCCGTTGAACTACACCCGCAGGAGTCCTGATCCTAGACCGTCAAGCTCTGTACAACACGCGGCATTGTTTCGGGGCATGGTTCGATGGACGCGATCGCGGGCACGTTCCGTACACTCCCACCAGTGAAGACGACTGTTGAAGAGCTCGACGACGACCGCGTAAAGCTGTCGGTCGAGGTCGACGCCGCTGAGTTCGAACCCGAGGTCGATAAGGCCTTCAAAAAGATTGCGCGCGATGTCCGTATGCCGGGCTTCCGCAAGGGCAAAGTCCCACGCAAGGTGCTCGAGGCCAAGTTCGGCGCCGGCATCGCACGTGGACAGGCCCTTGAGGACAGCATCCCGCAGTACTTCATGGACGCACTGTCCGAACATGAAGTCGACATCATCAGCCCTCCCGAGTACGAAATCACCGGCGGCGAAGAAGATGGCGACCTCGCCTTTGAAGCCGTAGTCCAGATCCGGCCCACGGTCGAGATCAGCGGCTACCAGGGCATGACGGTTGAAGTTCCGACTCTCGAGCCAGGCGACGAAGACATCGATGCCCGCATCGACGGCTTCCGTGGCCAGTTCGGTGAGCTCGCCTCGGTCGAACGTGCCGCCGAAGACGGCGACACCGTCACCATGGACATCGCGACGACCTATGACGGCGAAGAAGTCGAAGGCCTCACCGCCAGCGACTACTCCTACCGCGTTGGCAGCGGCGGCCTCGTCCCCGAACTCGACGACAACCTCGACGGTGCATCGATCGGCGATGAACTTTCTTTCGACGCAGCGCACCCCGCTCCCGACGAAGACGGCGACCTCTCGTTCGTCATCACGGTCAAGGACATCCAAGAGATGGTCCTTCCCGAACTGACCGATGAACTCGTCAGCGACGCCAGCGACTTCGAAACCGTCGAAGACTTCCGCAACGACATCATCGAGAAGCTCCGCGAGCAGCGCCTCGAACAGGCCCACAACATGTGGCACGACCTGTCGGCCAGCCAGCTCGGCGAACTCGTCGAAATGGACGCACCCGAACCCCTCGTCGAGACCGAGGTCCGCAACCGCATCGAGGACATGGCCCAGCGCCTGGCCCAGAGCGGCATCGGCTTCGAGCAGTACCTCCAGATGATGGGCCAAGACATCGGCGGCCTCATGGAGCAGATGCGTGAGCCTTCGGTGAGCGCCGTCAAGGTCGACATGGCGCTGCGTGCCCTCGCGACTGCCGAAGGCCTCGAAGCGACCGACGAAGACGTCGACACCGAGTTCGCAAACCTGTCCGAAGGAACCGGTATTCCGGTCGATGACCTGAAGACCCAAATTTCGACGCCGAACCAATTGATGCTGTTCCGAGCCGACATCTCCAAGCGCAAGGCTGCAGACTGGCTGCTCGAGAACGTCAGCGTCGTTGACGAAGACGGGAATCCCGTCGACAAAGATGCGTTGCACCCCGAATCACACGATCACGACCATGATCACGACAGCCATGGCCACGATCACGCCGACGAAGAGGAATGACCAGTGCCACTTTCTGATATGACCGCCACGAACTACATGGTTCCCAGCGTCGTCGAACAGACCAATCGTGGCGAACGCGCCTACGACCTGTTCTCGAAGCTCCTCAAGGAGAACATCGTCTTCCTCGGCACGCCGATCGACGACACCATCGCCAACCTCGTATGCGCCCAGCTGCTGCACCTCGAGAGCGAAAACCCCGACCGGGACATCAGCCTGTACATCAACAGCCCCGGTGGCGACATCAATGCGCTGTTCGCGATCTACGACACGATGTGCTACATCAAGCCCGACGTCGCCACGATCTGCTTCGGCCAAGCCGCATCTGCTGCAGCCGTGCTGCTCGCAGCTGGCACCCCCGGCAAGCGTCTGGCGCTTCCGCACGCTCGAGTGCTGATCCACCAGCCCTACGCCGGTGCCCAGGGTCAGGTCTCGGACCTGCAGATCGCATCGCAAGAAATCCAGCGCCTCAAGGGGCAGCTCGAAGAACTGCTGGCCAACCACACCGGCCAGACCCAAGAGAAGATCAGCACCGACACCGATCGCGACTTCGTGATGACGGCCCAAGAGGCCAAGGAGTACGGCATCATCGACGAGGTCATCGACACTCGTGCTGCTGTCGACCGCTCCGGCCCCATCACCGCGGTCAACTAAGCGACATGCGCAGGCTTCGATACGGACAAAGTGGCCGATTTGGCAGAAGTGCCAGATTCGGCCGGTTCCATGTCGTAACCTTGCGCACCGGGACGACGGACGGACCAGCTCGGGATAGCTGACCGACCACAGAGATCAGGGAGCATTCGGCCAGGTGGCGAAATTCGGAGACAGCGGTGAACTGCTGAAGTGCTCGTTCTGTGGCAAGTCACAGAAACAGGTCAAGAAACTGATCGCGGGCCCTGGTGTCTATATCTGCGATGAGTGCATTGATCTCTGCAACGAGATCATCGAAGAAGAGCTCGCCGAACCGGCAGAGGTCGGCTTCGAAGAGCTTCCTCGCCCTCGCGAGATCAACGACTTCCTGAACGAATACATCATCGGCCAAGAGCCGGCGAAGCGGATCATGTCCGTTGCCGTCTACAACCACTACAAGCGGGTTGAGCTCGGCCAGGGCAACGACGAAGTCGAACTCCACAAGTCCAACATCATGCTGATCGGCCCGACGGGCTGCGGCAAGACACTGATGGCGCAGACGCTGGCTCGCATGCTCAACGTGCCGTTCGCGATCGCCGATGCGACCGCGCTCACCGAAGCGGGTTATGTCGGCGAAGACGTCGAGAACATCCTGCTCAAGCTGGTGCAGGCCGCTGACTACGACGCCAAGCGGGCCGAGACCGGGATCATCTACATCGATGAGATCGACAAGATCGCCCGCAAGAGCGAGAACCCGTCGATCACTCGTGACGTGTCCGGCGAGGGCGTGCAGCAGGCGCTACTCAAGATCCTCGAAGGCACCCAAGCTTCGGTCCCGCCACAGGGCGGCCGCAAGCACCCGCACCAAGAGTTCATCCAGATCGACACCACGAACATCTTGTTCATCTGTGGTGGCGCCTTTGCCGGTCTCGAAGACATCGTCGAGCAACGCATCGGCCGTGGCGGCGTGGGCTTCGGTGCTGATATCCGTCAGCCAACCGAGAAGAACCTCGGCGAGATCTTTGAACAGGTCCAGCCCGAGGATCTGATGAAGTTCGGTCTGATCCCCGAGTTCATCGGCCGTCTGCCGGTCATTGG
>CALDGN010000283.1 GCA_937942965.1 uncultured Acidimicrobiales bacterium
GTCGTCTTCATCGAGCTCGTGTCACCTGCGAGTTCGATGGATTCGAAACGCGGCAGGATCGTCGAGAACAGGCTGCGCATCTCGTTGCGGGCCAGCTGGGCGCCCAGGCAGAAGTGCATCCCGAAGCCGAAGCTCACGTGCCGGTCTGCGTTGGTCCGTTCGATGTCGAACTTCAGCGGATCCTCGAACACCTTGGGATCCAGATTCGCGCCCTTGTACGACAGGTAGATCCAGTCGCCCTTCTTGATCTCTTGGCCGCAGATCTCGGTGTCTTCTTGCGCGGTCCGCATGAAGTGACGCACCGTCGCCGTCCACCGAATCATCTCTTCGACCGCGTTGTTGATCAGCTCAGGGTTCGCTTGGAGCTTGGCGAGCTGGTCGGGATTGCGCAGCAGGGCTTCGAGGCCACCGGCCATTGCGGACGAGGTCGTGTCGTGACCGGCCGTCGCGACGATCACGTAGTAGCCGAGCGTTTCCAGATCCGGCATCTGGGCGTCGTCGATCAGGCCGTTCGCGATCAAGCTGGCGAGATCCTCGGTCGGGTTCTCTCGCCGAGCGAGCGTGAGCTGGGTGAAGTAGCCGTAGAAGTCGAGCAGCACCGCTTCTTGGTCCTCGCGTGACCCGGTACCTCGCTGCAGATCAGGATCCTCCTGACCGAAGAGTTGCTGAGTGAGCATCATCATTCGGTCGAAGTCTTCGGTCGGCAGTCCGAGAATCTTCAAGATCACTTGGAGCGGATAGGGCCAAGCGACATCGACGGCGAAGTCGCACTCGCCGCCCATCGATTCGAGCTTGCCCATGGCCTCGTTCGACAGTTCGGTCAGACGATCATTGAGCCGTCGGATACTCGCCGGCTTGAACCAGTCGTTCGTCAACCGCCGGTACTTGTTGTGGTCCGGGTTGTCCATGTGGATGAGCGTCTTGATCTCGAGCTCACGCGCTTCGATCACCGCATTCTCGAGCAGCACCGGTTCGGGTCCGTTCGTGAACAGCTCCGGCTGGCGCTCGACCTCGAGCAACGCGGCGTGGTCGATGACCGCCCAGAACGGCTGGAAGCCCTCTCGCTCGATGCGATGGATCCCGCCTTGCTCGTGCAACGCAAGACAGCTCTGATGCCACTCGTCCAGATCACCCCAGCGGTGGTTGTCACTGAAGATGTCGTGCGCAGCAGCCGGGCCAGTAGCCATGATTCCCCTTCGGAGTAGCGAGCTCATCTCGTTCCGGCCGCGAGGGTCCCACATGACCCGCAGCCCTGCCAAGGCTGCATGACCGACGCTCGTCGACGGCCTTGGCCAGTCGGCCTTTGAAGGGGCCACTGCGGTGTGCGTAGTGTCCTGCCATGGGGAACACCGACAGCTTCGATCCGTTTCGGACGACGCTCCCTGAGCTGATCCACTGGTCGACGACGACCTGGGGCGATCGTCCTGCGATCCGAGATGGCGACACGACGCTGTCGTACACCGAGCTCGGCGAGCAGGTTGATCGCGCCGCGCGAGCGCTCATCGCGTCGGGCGTCGAACCTGACGATGCGGTCGCCGTCTGGGCGCCCAACTGCTGGCAGTGGGTCGTCGCGGGCCTCGCCGCGTCGCGGGCTGGTGCCCGTCTCGTCCCTGTGAACACCCGCTTCAAAGGGAACGAAGCCGCCTACGTGCTCGACAAGGCGGGCGTCGTCGTGCTGTTCGTCATCGACGGGTTCCTCGACACCGACTACTCCGGCTCCCTCGCTGACCAAGACGTTCCCTCGCTGCGCGAGGTCATCGACCTGCGCACCGACGCCTTCGACAACTTCATGGCCCGAGGCAACGACCTGGGACTGCAGGCACAGGTCAATGAACGCAGTGCGGCCGTTGGCCATGACGACGTCTCCGTCGTCATGTTCACGTCGGGCACGACCGGTCATCCCAAGGGCGTCATGGTTCGCGGCAGCGCCATCATCCGCGCCTTCCGCAGTTACGGCGAGGTCCTCGACGTGCAGCCAGGCGACCCGTACCTGCTCGTCAATCCCTACTTCCATGCGTTCGGGTACAACAGCGGGATCGTCGTGTGCCTGTTGTTCGGCGCACTCAATCTGCCGGTCGCGATCTATGACCCCGTGACCGTCCTTGAGACGATCCAGCGCGAACGCGTCGCCGTGTTCCCCGGACCGCCAGCGCTTTTCCAAGGCTTGTTAAACCACGCCAGTCTCAATGACTACGACATCTCATCGTTGCGTTCGTGCGTGACGGGCGCGGCCTCGATTCCGGTCGAGATGATCATCGACATGCGCGACCGCTTGGGCTTCGAGAACATCGTGACGGCCTACGGCATGACCGAGACCTCGGGCATCGCCGCCTACACCCGCCAAGGCGACCCGCCTGAGCTGATCGCCGCGACGTCGGGTTGCGCGATCCCCGACGCCGAGCTGCGGATCGTCGACGAAGCTGGCAACGACGTCGAAACCGGCGCCGAGGGCGAGCTGCTCGTTCGCGGCTTCCAGGTGACGCCCGGCTATCTCGACGCACCAGAACAGACGGCCGAGGCAATCGATGCCGACGGTTGGCTCCACACCGGCGACATCGCCGTGATGAACGAGCTGGGCTACATAGACATCACCGATCGCAAGAAGGACATGTTCATCATGGGAGGCTTCAACGCCTACCCCGCCGAGATCGAGCGCATGCTGATGGAGCATCCGCTCGTCGGCATCGCCGCTGTGATCGGTGTTCCCGATGACCGCATGGGCGAAGTCGGTGCCGCGTTCATCGTCCCGTCGCCAGCGGGTGCGCCCGATCCGGGCGAGCTCCTCGGCTGGTGCCGCGAGCACATGGCGAACTACAAGGTCCCTCGCCACGTGTGGATCGTCGACGAGTTGCCGCTGACCGCATCGAACAAAGTGCGCAAGCCCGACCTCCGAGCCCACGCCGCCACCCTGCTCTAATCAGACGCCGCACGACGGGCACAATGGGTGGATGGTTCGTCATCCCATGCTCGCCGGGCTCGGCATCGTCATCTTCATCGCCGCCGCCGTCTTCCTTGCCAGCCAGGCATTCGACTGGACCAATGAGAACACCGACTTCGACGGCCTCGACACGGTGACCGGCGGGGCTCGCGAACAGGCCCAAGAGGAACTCGAAGCGACCATGGCCGAGCGCAACGCCACGCCAGAGCCGACCGCAACCGCGACCCCGGTCGTATTCGGCGACCAGTTCCCCGAAGTGCTCGTCGTCGAGATCACCCTGGTCAACAACGACAACTGGCGTTTCGACGTCACACTATCGAGCCCGTACGACACGCCCGAGCGGTACGCCGACGCCTGGCGAGTGCTCGACGACAAGGGCAAAGAGCTCGGCATACGGGTCCTCACCCATGACCACGCCAGCGAGCAACCATTCACTCGTTCCGAAACGATCCAAGTACCGCGACAGCTGAACACGGTGTTCGTCGAAGGCCGCGACCAAGACAACGGCTGGTCCGGTCAACGATTCGAAGTCGCGATGCCCTAACCAGCATCTCACCGCAGCCACCTAGGCTCGGTCGGTGTCCTCTTCTGCGCCCAGTCGCTTCAGTGCGGAAGGAACCAACACCGGAGACTTCGATCGCGGCGACTGGGGCCTGCTGCTCCTCACGTCGCTGATCTGGGGCTCCAGCTTCCTGTGGATCGCAATCGGACTCGATGCGTTTCACCCCGGCGTCATCGCATGCGGACGCATGCTCTTTGGTGCGGTCGTGCTCTGGTGCTTCGAATCCGCACGCACGCCGGTGCCACGCTCGGCGTGGCCCGCAATCGCTGTTGTCGCCATCGCTGGCAACACGTTCCCGGCGGTGTTCTTCCCCCTCGCGCAGCAGCGAGTCGAATCGTCCGTCGCCGGAATGCTCAACTCGATCGGGCCGATCCTGACACTGCTGATCTCGGTCTTCATGCTTCGGAAGTCCCCACCTCGCGCCCAGATCGTCGGGCTCGCGATCGGCATGGTCGGAGCCTTGCTCCTCGGCGTCGCCAACCTGTCCGGTGCCGACGCGCAGCCGCTCGGACTGCTGTTCGTCATCCTCGCCGTCACCGGCTACTCGATCTCGAACAACTTCCTTCCCCGACTCGCCCAGGCCTATGGCGGGCCCGCGGTCATCGCTCGGGCCATGGTGGCGAGCGCGCTGTTGCTCACGCCGTGGGGCCTCTATGCGACCACGAAGTCGTCGTTCGAATGGGGCTCGTTCGCTGCACTGCTCGTCTTAGGTGTGCTTGGCACCGGATTGGCCCGAACGATCTTCGCCATCCTCAACGGCAGGATCGGCGCACCGCGAAGCTCACTTGTCGGCTACCTGGTTCCGGTGGTTGCGATCCTGCTTGGCGTGATCGTCCGCGGCGAATCGGTGGGCCCGATCGAGCTGATCGGCACGGCGCTCATCTTGGTTGGTGCCGCCCTCATCAGCCGCGCCGCCCGCTCCGCCTAGCTTGACCGACTGCTAGAGCTCCGATGGGGCGCCGCTGTCGAGGTAGAGGCGCATGAATCCTGACGTCGTCACAAGACCGGTGAGTCCGTTGATGATGCTCGACACGATCACGTACACGAAGAACGACCCCGCGCCTGGCAACAAGTCGCGGAACGCGAAGTCTCTGACGATGAACGTGTCACCGTTCTGGATGAACACATCGCTGATCGCATCTTGATCGACAGGCTGGCCGAGGCCGCCGAGCGCACCGCTGATCATCGCGGACACGATCCCGACGCCGATGCTGAGGAGCAGTACCCGACCGAGCACTGGCCAGAAGCGGCCCTTGGACACCGCAGCCGATGAGCGGATCACTCCCTCACTCGTGGGTGACGCCACAACGGCCGCCGAGATGAACGACAACTTCACCGACAAGAACACCGCCAGCGGAATCATCAACAGCACGAGCAAGACCGCAGCGCCAGCGGCTGCTTCGCCAACGACCACGATGATGACGGCAAAGATCAGAACGACGATCACCGCGCCGACCATCAGCAAGAGTGACACGCCGATAAGACGAGGCAACCGGGTGACCGCGCGACTGAGCGCTTCGCTGATGGACGGCTCAGCTTGGAGATGGGCCCGCTGCATGAAGCGGTTGATGGCGAGCCACACGAACCCTTGTGCGAGCACGATGACCAAGAAGACGATGGCGCCACGCACAACGATCGGGGCCACGTCGCCGATGAACTCTTCGCCAACGACGCTGGCGTCGCCGACGATCCAGTACAGGCCGCCGAACGTGATCAGGCTGAGCACGAGGCTGGCGCCGACCGCCAGAATCAACGCCGGGATGCCGTAGGCGCCGATCGCGTTGAACGTTGAGCCGAGCCAGTCACCGATGCTCGGCAACTTGCCGTCGCCCTCGTGATAGTGCTCGGTCCAGACCTCGCCGTCCCAATACCGCAAACGTGCGGGCTGATAGGGGTCTGGATACCAACCGGGTGCAGCCTGGCCGCCGTCAGTCATCGCGGCGACTGTAGTGGAGACTCTCGACTCAGCTCGACGATTCGGCTGGCACCGGTCTGATGGTGTTTCGGCCTGCTCGCTTCGCCGAGTACAGCTGGACGTCGGCCGCGGCGAAGACTTCGTCCGCGTTCGCCGACCGTCCCGTCGCAATACCGATGCTCACCGTCACCCCGTCAGGTAGGCCGTGCGAACGCCAGTCCTCCGCGGCGAACCCGGCCTGCACTCGTCGGGCGATCACGTGGGCCACGTCGAGGGTCTTGACGTCGAGCACGATGGCGAACTCGTCGCCGCCATAGCGGAAGATCTGATCCGTCGGCCGCAGCGCCTGAGAAAGGATGCGCCCCGCAACCGTGATGACACGGTCACCGGTCGTGTGCCCGTTCTCATCGTTGATGGTCTTGAAGCTGTCGAGATCGAGCATGATCATCGTGCAGTCGCCCGAGCTCTCACGGAGGCTGTCCAAGCACAGGTCGAAGCCGCGCCGGTTGCTAACGCCCGACAGCTCGTCGACGAGCACGAGCTTGGCGAGTCGCGAGCTGTTGTCCAACAGGCCGCGCCGTGCCCGTTCCAACTCGGCCCGATCTGCGATCTGGCGGATCAGCGCGTCGGGAAGCTGGTTGGACTGATGAGCGGCGAACGTCGTGGCCTCGCGAAGATCAGCGAGTGCTGCGGCGAGATTGCCTCGTCGCTCGTTCAGCTCTGCCCGCCACCGCAAGCCAGCAAGGCGTCGGTACGGCACCATCGACCGCAAGTCGTCTTCGTCGCCGAGCATCCGATCGATCAGTGCTTCGGCCCGATCAAGGTCGCCACGGGCAAGCGCAATCGGTGTCTCGGCCATCGCCAAGTACCGACCGAACAGGCCGCTCCATGCTCCGCTGATCGCATCGAGGTCGCCCCATGCTTCGGCTGCGGCATCAAGGTCGCCTTCGGCCTGGGCGACAAAGCAGAGCGTCGCATGCACAAAGGCCTGCATCTCGGGTTCGGCTTCGTGCGGGAGCACTTCGCCCATCACGGCGCGGATCAAGGCAATGCGTCGTTGCTGAGGTTCTGACGACGCGGGCAGGACGCCCACGGTGTCAGCGCCGATGATGACGAACGCCAGGTTGAGGCAACTCACGATGAGCATGCGAGTGCGGTTCAGAACCTCTTCGCCGAGGCTGTCGCGCACCGCCTTTTCCAGATAGTCGCCAGCGAGCGGATACGCGCCGAGCGCCAACAGCGCCACACCAAAGTTCAACGCCGCTCGACCCGAGATGGGTTCCTCGGACTCGCCGACCAACGCCAGCAAGTCGAGGCATCGTTCGAGGCAGGACCGCACGTCGCCCATCGAGGCATGCATCGCGGCCGACATGCCCAGCGCGGCACGTTCGACGGTGTCTGCCTCGGCGTCGGCGGACCGCAGGAGCTGCACAGCCTCGTCGAGCCAACCGGCCAGTGCTTGTGGCGGCGCCGACGCCTGCGAGGCGACGGCGAGCGCGACGAGCAATTGACCCCGGTCGTGGTCGGAGAGCTCATCGCCTTCGAGTGCCGCTTCGAGATCAGGCTGAAGGATCGCAGAGTCCGGCAATTCCTCTGCTCGTTCGACGAGCCCGCGCGCGACGTGCGAATCGAACCCAGCCATTGATCGCACGATAGCTACATCAACCAGGGGTGCAGGTAGCGCGGCCAGAGGGCCCATCGTGACAGACACTGTCAGCTGCACCCTACGGTTCGAGGCAATGCCAGAAACGTTCGGACCGCCTTGTGTCACGGGCCTCGCGATGGGCGATATGGGCCAGAGCGCGCCATTTGGGCGATAGAACGATCGAGTGACTTCCTCGGTGGTGAAGCCAGAAACCAACCCGCTGGGTCTGACCTTCACGAATCGCTTCACGCGAGACCTGCCGGCCGACCCGATCGCCGAGAACACGCGTCGACAGGTCCACGGCGCGTGCTTCAGTCGCGTCGACCCAACCCCGACGGCGGCGCCCCAGCTCATCGCCCATAGCCACGAAGTCGCCGAGCTCCTGGGCATCTCCGCCGACGATGTCGCATCCGAAGCGTTCGCCGAGATGTTCAACGGCAACCTCGTGACTGGCGATATGGATCCCTACGCCATGTGTTACGGCGGCCATCAGTTCGGCAACTGGGCCGGCCAACTCGGCGACGGTCGAGCCATCGCGCTTGGCGAAGTGCTTGCGCCTGATGGCAGTCATCAGACCCTGCAACTCAAAGGCTCGGGACCGACGCCGTACTCCCGCGGCGCCGACGGTCGCGCCGTACTGCGCTCGTCGATCCGAGAGTTCCTGTGCTCCGAGGCGATGTTCCATCTCGGCGTGCCGACCACCCGTGCACTCAGCCTGACGCTGTCCGGCGACGAGGTCATGCGAGACATGTTCTACGACGGCCGTTCGGCGTTCGAGCACGGCGCCGTCGTCTGCCGCGTCGCTCCGTCGTTCCTGCGCTTCGGCAGCTTCCAGCTGTTCCCGGCACGCGGCGACGCCGACACCCTCCGCACGCTCGTCGAGTGGACAATCCGCACCGACTTCGCCCACCTCGACGCTCCGGTCGACGGACCGATCCCGAACGAAACGATCACCGAGTGGTTCGCCGAGGTCTGTCGCACCACCGCCGATCTGATGGTGCATTGGATGCGCGTCGGTTTCGTGCACGGCGTGATGAACACCGACAACCTGTCGATCCTCGGATTGACGATTGACTATGGGCCCTACGGCTGGCTCGAAGGCTTCGACCCCGAATGGACGCCGAACACGACCGACGCGGGTCGTCGCCGCTATCGCTACGGCAACCAGCCGTCGATCGCCCACTGGAACCTGGTGCAGCTCGCCAACGCGATCGCCCCGCTCTATGCACCTGACGACGAGTCCGGCCTGTCCGACGAAGAGATCGAAGCCGCATTCCGCGAACAGGTCGCCCCGCTGCAAGATGCTGTCGACTCGTTCGCCACGCGCTTCGATGCCGGCTGGAACGAGATGATGGCCGAGCGTCTCGGGTTCGTTGCGATCGCGGACGGTGACAACGAACTATTCGGCGAACTCGGCCGAGTGCTTCAACTCGTCGAGACCGACATGACGATCTTCCACCGCCGCCTCGCCGATGTCGACGCAGCCAACGCGGCCACGCTCGACGACGTCTCGCTGGTCGAGCCGATCAGCGATGCCTGGTATGTGAAGCCGAGCGATGAGCAGCTCAGCGAGATGGCGACCTGGCTTCGCAGCTGGTCAGCCCGAGTCGTCGCCGAGGAGCGGGCCGACGGTGACCGAGCCGCGAACCGCATTGCGCAGATGCACGCGATCAACCCCAAGTACGTCTTGCGGAACTGGATGGCCCAACTCGCCATCGACCGTTCCGACGCCGGAGACCACGATGGGGTGACCGAGCTACTCGAACTGCTGCGCCGCCCCTACGACGAACAGCCCGAACACGAAGACCAGTTCTTCGTCAAACGACCCGAATGGGCACGGGAGCGCGCCGGCTGCTCAATGCTCAGCTGCAGCTCATGAGCGACATCTTCGAAGAAGCCGAACGCCGACGCACCTTTGCGATCATCTCGCACCCCGATGCCGGCAAGACCACGCTCACCGAGAAGTTCCTTCTCTACTCGGGTGTGCTGACGGCCGGCGCCGGTTCGGTGACCGCACGCCGTGGCGGCCGATCGACGTCGAGCGACTGGATGGAGATCGAGCAGAAGCGCGGCATCTCGATCAGCTCGACCGTCATGCGGTTCCCGTACCGGGACTGCCTGTTGAACCTGCTTGATACACCTGGTCACAAGGACTTCTCTGAGGACACGTTCCG
>CALDGN010000284.1 GCA_937942965.1 uncultured Acidimicrobiales bacterium
ATCCGCGAGCTTCTCGCTGACGCCGCGGCCGAGCGAGCGAGTCATCGGCATGCGCGACGCGTCGGGCGAAACGCACGAGGTATCGCTCAGCCCAGACCAGCTTCGTGACGGCTTGCCGGCCGACGGTTGGGCCTTCGTGCCCGGACTGCTCGCGTTCAGCACCCAAGGGCACACGCATTGGTTCGAGGTGCTCGATCGAACCGAGCTCTGGGCGCCGAGCGCCGGTGATCGCTCCGGCACCGGCAATGCGCTCGTCGCCCCGTTCCCCGCCGCCGTCGCCGAGGTCCACGTCGTTGCCGGCGACGAAGTCACCGGCGATCAAGTCCTCGTCGTCATCGAAGCAATGAAGATGCTCCACTCGCTCAAGGCCGACGGCGCCGCAACAGTCGACGAAGTCCTCGTCGCTGTCGGCGACCAAGTCGCTAGCAATCAATCACTTGTGACATTCATCCCCCAAGAAGAAGAGAACCCCTCATGACGCACCGCAACGCCTACATGACCGATGAGCTTCAGGCGATCTATGACCAAACGGTCGAGTTCGTCACCAACGAAGTGATCCCCCACGGCGAAGGTTGGGAACACGAAGGCAAGGTCCCCCGAGAGGTGCTCGTCAAGATGGGCGAGCTCGGCATGCTCGGCCTGCGCGTTCCTGAAGAACTCGGTGGTCTTGGTATGGGTTACCTGGCCAGCGCGACGTTCAGCGAGGCCCTCGGCGCCTCGACCTTTGCCGGCTTCGAGACGACCGTGCTGGTGCATACCGACATGGCCGGTCCGCACCTGGTCAATTCGGGAACCGACGAGCAGCTTGAGCGCTACATGCCTGGCGTGCTCGCTGGCACGACGGTGCTTTCGATCGGCGTGTCCGAACCCGATGCAGGTAGCGACGTCGCTGGCATCCGCACCAAGGCTGTCAAAGACGGTGACGGCTGGCGGATCAACGGCACCAAGACGTTCATCACGAACTCGGTCTACGGCGACATGACGATCGTGGCCGCCCGCACGGACACCGAGAACAAGTACGGCATCTCGATGTTCCTCGTCGAAGCGGGCACGCCCGGCTTCACCGTGTCGAAGAAGCTCGACAAGCACGGCTGGCTCTGTAGCGACACCGGCGAGCTCCAGCTCGACGATGTCTTCGTCGGCGACGAGCAGCTGCTCGGTACGCCGCACCGCGGCTTCTACGAGACGATGAAGAACTTCCAGAACGAGCGCATGGTGCTCGTGGGCATGGGCGTCGGCGCTGCGCAAGCGGCGATCGACATGACGAATGAGTACACGCAGAACCGCAATGCGTTCGGTGCGACGCTCTACGACCTGGGCGCGATTCGCCAGCGCATGGCAATGAACCAAGCCAAGGTCGACGCGGTCCGCGCCTCGATGTACCACGCCGCATGGCTGGGCGAGCAGGGCGAGGACAACGTCAAGGAAATGTCGGCCATCAAGGCGTGGGGCTGCGAAGTCGTCAACCAGGTCATGTACGACTGCGTGCAGTTCCACGGCGGCATGGGGTACATGCGCGAGTCGGCGATTGAGCGCATGGCCCGCGACGCCCGCATCTTGCCGATCGGTGGCGGCGCCACCGAGGTCATGCTCGAAGAGGTCGCCAAGCGCAGCTACGTGTAGTCGGCGAAGCGAGGGGCGAAGTCCTCGAGTTCGACGCCGGCCGCGTTCGCGCAGTAGCTGATGGCGTGGTACCAACCGCTGAGTAGGAACAGGTCGAGGAGTTGCGCTTCGTCGAAGACGGGGCGGAGCCGATCGAACAGGTCGTCGTCGATGCTGGCGCGGTCGTGCAGCGCGTCGACCGCCTCGATGAGCACACGATCGCGTTCGGTTGTCCAGCAGGCGTCGACGGCGGTGCCGTGGGTGAGCGAGGTGATCTGCTCTTGTGTCAGCTCGACCTGTTCAGCGAAGAAGGCGACGTGCACGCCCCATTCGTATTCGCACGCGCAGCGAGCGCAGACGCGATTGATCACGATCTCGCGATCGCGGGTCGTGAGCGACATTGCGTCGGAGAGCTCATAGCCGCCCCATGCTCGAAGCGCTGCCGTCATCGGCGCGTTCTTTACGAAGGTGCGGAACAACAAAAGTGGCGGCACGCCGGGCGGCATGAGTGAGCGGAGTTGTTCGTCAATCTCGGTGGGGTAGGGCGGTCCGAGGGGTTCGATGCGGGTTGTCATGGCGTGATACCTTTGTTTCGAAATTAGAAACGTTCTGGGTGTCAACGTAGCGTTTCTATTTTCGAAACGTCAAGTAGTCGCACGAACCGAGGCGCGTCGTGAGCACAACCCCAACTCCTGGCCACGAGGTCCGCGGGTCGACGACTGGCCGTCCGCTCATGGCCGCACTCGACCTCTTCGGCCGACGATGGGCGCTGCGCATTCTGTGGGAACTTCGCCATGGGCCACTCGGAGCGCGGGCGCTGCGCACCGTCTGCGACGGCATGTCCTCGAGCGTGCTGTATCAACGGCTCGACGAACTCACGACAGCGGATCTCGTGACCAAGAACGACGACGGTGACTACGAGCTCACCCCGATCGGCGCCGAGGTCAGCACGGCGCTCGAACCGCTTGGCAACTGGGCGGACCGATGGGCGCAGTCGCTCGAGGCCGGGGGACCACAAGCGGGTTGAGCCGCAGTAGTACCGTCGGTTTCGTGCAACCAAAGCCTGCTGCTCGCCTGCGTTCGGTCTTGTTCGCGCCCGCTGTGCGCGAGGACATGATCCCCAAGCTGACTCGAAGCAATCCCGACGGCGTCGTCATCGATTGCGAAGACGCGACACCACTCGATCAAAAGGCCGCGGGTCGGTCCAACGCGATGGAGCTTTCGCCCCGGATCATGGGGCAGGGCAGCGAGGTCTTCGTCCGCATCAACCCGCCCGGAACTCCCTGGTTCCGAGACGACATCTCGTACGGGCTTCACGAGAAGCTC
>CALDGN010000285.1 GCA_937942965.1 uncultured Acidimicrobiales bacterium
GAAAGATGCAGCCAGCACCGACGTCGTGGTCCACCAAGGCAAGGCTCTGGCCAGTTTCTGGCAGTGCGGTGACCTGCACCAAATGGACCCGATCACCCTCGAAGCCGACGGGCTCGCGCAGTGGCCGGGCATGCCCGCCCGTGGCATCTCGGCCCACACCAAGATCGACGAAGTGACCGGCGAGATGCTGTGGTTCAGCTACGGCATTGAGAAGCCCTACCTGCAGGTCGGATCGGTCACTGCGCAGGGCGGCGTGGCGTTCCAGCGCGACGTCGAAATGGCTGGGCCGCGGCTGCCCCACGACATGGCGTTCACCGAGAACTACCTCGTCGTCAACGACTGCCCGCTCTACCTCGAACAAGGCGCCATTGATAGCGTGGTCTACGGCCCTCGCTTCCACTCCGATGAGCCGACCCGATTCGGCCTCGTGCCTCGCTCGGGCGACGGTCGGGTTCGTTGGTTCGACGCGGAGCCAACCTTCGTTCTCCACTGGATCAATGCGTATGAGGACGGCAACGAGGTCGTGCTCGACGGCTTCTTCCAGCGCAACCCGTCGCCCGCCGTTGACCCGTCCGCAAGCTTCGAGGACAACGTGTTCCGGTACCTCGACATGTACCAGTTGCAGCCCGAGGTTCGCCGCTGGCGGTTCAATCTGGAAACCGGCCGCACAACTGAAGAAACCCTCAGCGATCGCGTCACCGAGTTCGGCATGATCAACGGGACCTACGGCGGACGCCCTTACCGGTACTCGTACAACGCACTGCCGTGCGAAGGCTGGTTCGGGTTCCGAGGCCTGATCAAGCACGATGTCGTCAACGGCACCGAGACCGTCTACGAGCTGCCTGACGGCGTCCACAATTCCGAAACGGTGATGGCGCCTCGGGAAGGATCACAAGCCGAAGACGACGGCTACTTGGTGACCTTCGTCAGCGACATGAATGACGACTCGTCGTCCTGCATGATCTTCGATGCAGCCGACCCTGCTGCAGGTCCGGTCGCCACGATCGGACTGCCGGAGCGGATCGCGAGCGGCACGCACGCTACGTGGGCACCCGCATCAGCACTCACGTAAGCGCGTCTGTGATTCAGTAGAGCCGTGCTGCGCGGGATCTCGTTTGTCGCGAGGCTCATCGGGAAGGCCGCGTTCCGAGTGGTCGCGGCGACGTTCCTCGCGTTCTTCGTGCTCGAGAACTCGATCGCGGGCGGCCTGCGAGGCATCCTGATTGCGCCAGGAAGCGATCCGGACTCGCCCCGAAATCGTGCGATCATCGAACGGTTTCACCTCGACGGCAACGTCGTGCAGCGCTATATCCGCTGGCTCGGCGACGCGCTTCAGGGCGATTTCGGACGCTCGACCCGAGGCGATGTACCGGTCACCGAAGTGCTGTTGCACCGGTTGCCGATCTCGCTCGAGCTCATGCTTGTTGGCACCCTATTGGCGCTGTTGATCGGGATACCTGCCGGACTTGCCGCGGCGGTCTGGGCGGATCGGAAACGGGGCACGGTGCTGAGTGCCGGCCTCGGGATCCTCCAATCGATTCCGCTCTATATCTCGCCCGTGTTCCTCATCTGGATTTTCGCCCTAGAGCTGCAATGGTTGCCAGCCGCTGGGTGGGTGCGGATCAGCGATTCGTTCTGGGGCAACCTTGAGGGCCTGATCTTGCCCGTCACCGCGCTCGCACTCAGCGAGGTCGCTCTGGTCGCCCGCACCATCCGAGCCGATGTGTATCGAGTGTTGAGCGAGGACTTCATCGCCGCCGCCCGCAGCAAGGGTCTGTCGCGTCGCTACATCTTGCTTCGGCACGCGTTCCGGCCCGGTTCGCTGGGAATGCTGAACGTGCTCGGCATGAACGTCGGCAACTTGCTCAGTGGCGCGCTGCTCATCGAGATCATCTTCGGCATTGGCGGGTTGGGCCGAGAACTGTTCGAGTCGAGTATCAACAGAGACCTGCCCGTGCTGCTCGGACTCGTTACGTACGGCGTGCTCGTGTACGGAGCGGTCAACGCGGTTGTCGATGTAGCGATGTATGGCGCCGATCCGCGGACACGTCGCCGATAGGGCAAGGCCGGCTTGCTGGCCGCCCAGGTCCGTTCAGGCGGATGCGAGCACGCCGGCGTCGGAGGCGATGACGCGGTTGCGTCCTGCCTCCTTCGCCTGGTACATCGCCCGGTCGGCGTGCTTGAGTAACTCCGACAGATCAGCTGGGGCGGAGGCAGCGACGCCGAAGCTCGCCGTGAGGGTGATCGTCGCGGAACCGACGATCAGGGGGCTTTCTTCGAGAGCGGAACGGATCGACTCCGCCTTGGACATGGTCTCGTCAATCGAGGTGTCCGGTAGATAGATGGCGAACTCCTCGCCCCCGAGTCGGGCGAGATGCTGGTGATCCTCAAGGCGTGCAGCGGTGAGGGAAGCGATATGGCGGAGGGCATCGTCGCCAGTGTCGTGGCCGAACTCGTCGTTGATCTGCTTGAAATGGTCGATGTCAAAGACGACGACGGCTGCCGAGTCGTGGGGTTGAGTGGTGGTTGCGTCCGTTAGGCCGCGCCGGTTCGAAACTCCGGTCAGTGGATCGGTGCGGGACAGTTCGGCGAGTGCCTCGCGGCTCGCTTCAAGTTCGCGATTGAGGGTGCTGACCTGGGTCACATCATGGAGCACGCCGATCAGATACGTGTCACCGTCTTCGAGGATCACGCGGCTCTTGCGAGTGATGATGTCTCGCTCGCTGCCGTCGTGGCCCACGATCGTTTCGTCCGCGTGGTCGACATCGCCCGTTTCGAGCACCCGAAGGTCCCCACCATTGCACTGAGCGGCCTGGCGGTCGACGAATACATCCGCGTCGACATTGTCGAGCAGCTCCGCTCTGGTCTTGCCAAACAGCTGCTCAAAGGCGGGATTGACCCACACGTAGCGAAGATCGCTGTCCTTGATGAGGACAGGATTCGGCAAGTTCTCAAGCGTTGCGAGCAACAGTTCTAGACGCATTGTTCTCGATCGGCGCGTCGGGGCCTCGACTGAGACGCTGAGCACAGACAGCCCAGAAGGAGAGCATCGGGTCAGGACGGCCGGACCGGGGCCGAACGACGGGGGCCGAAATGGCCCGTACTCGCGATCAGCGAACTAGCGAGGCCAGGTTGGCTTGCGGCGGTCGCGGCGCGAGCGGTCACCGAGCGCCCACGCTCGACGCCACGAGGCCGCTTCGGGGCCTTCGAGCGTCGGGGGTCCGTCGGCGTGGAACCGCTGGCGAGCCTGCCACCAGTCCGTAGCAAGCTCGTCGCCGAGCGTGGAGACGGCCGCTTCGATACGGGCTGAGAGTCGGCGAGTGTTCTCGCCCTCCTCGGCCCAGATTGGGTCACCGAAGAGGACGCTGGTGCGCGATGGCTTCGGCAGTCGCTGACCCTTGCGCCAGACCCGGCCGGTGCCATGCAGATAGATCGGCACGATCGGCGCGTCGCAGCGGATGGCGAGATAGGCAGCCCCGCCTTTGAAGGGCTGGCCCCACCCATCGGGGGAGCGGCCGCCTTCGGGGAAGATCAGCAGGCTGTTGCCCTCGTCAAGCATGTCGGCGGCCTGGTCGGCAGCCGTGCGACCGGTCTTCGATCGGTCAAGGGGGAACGCCCCAATGGCGAGTGCCGAGAGCGTGGCCTTGATGCGATTGTCGAAAAAGACCTCGGACGCTGCAGCGACCACGAGCTTGTGGCGCCACGGGTGCGGGATCGAGGTCAGCAGGAGCGAGGTGTCGAGGTGGCTGTGATGGTTGGCCACGAACAACACAGGGCGGTCCTGGTCGAGTGCGTGGAGACGGTCGTAGCCGTCGCGTTCAGGCTTCGCGACCATTGCGACGGAAGGGCGCAGCATCGTCTCGACGATCGCCGTCCGAGCAACTCGCGCCGAAGGGCGCCTTGCCCAATCCGCGTCGTAGTTGCCACCGATCTTCGATTGATCCGGCGGTGGCTCGACCGTCGAAGGAACGGGCGGAGCCGCGTAGGGGAATGACCTCTGCGGCATGCGCAGCTTGCGGCTGGTTCGCACGACGCCGCGCGCATACTGCTGCACTTTGCGGCGATCGATGAGCGGCTCCGGCATCAGATCACTTCAGCCATGACGGTGGGCGGGTTGTGGAAGTGGGTGATGGTCGGTTGCGGGCCGACGACGTCGCTGGCGATCTCGAGCGCATCGTTGAGCGTCGAGGCTGGCGTGAAGCCCATGCGCTTCACGGCCTTGACGTCGCCGCCGACGATGATGATCCGGGCGGTGTGGTCGATGGCCTTCGAACCCCAGTACCACATGTACAGCGGGTGGACGCCGTGATAGGCGTAGCTCGTGCGGTAGAGGTGGCGGTACCACTCGTCTTCGGCGAACTGCTTCTCGTACTTGTGGGCGATCTTGTGGCCGTCGGTCGTGTCGGGCAGAACCTGCTCGAAGAAGTCGATGTAGCTCGGGTGATGCACCGGGTGGAACTCGATGGGCGTGGGGTGGCTCATGATGATCACCCCGTCCTTCCGCACTAGTGGCTTGTTGCGGTACATGTTGAAGAAGTAGCCGAGCCCCAGGCACATGACCAGAATCGGGTTCAGGACCGAGTTGACGTTGTACGGGCTCAGGTAGGGCAGCCCCATCGTCAGAATGTCGGCCTGGCCCTCGATCTGCACGAGCTGCTGCTTGAGCATGTTGTCGACGGCCGACTCGTGGACCGCTTCGACTTCGCCGGCCTGCACGCTGGTCATGCCATAGGGCGACTGGTGCGAGTGGAAGATTTTGCGGCGCGCCTTGGGCGTCATCAACTGCAGACCCTTCTGCATGCCGATGAAGCTCGCCCGGTCTCGAGCGGTCCACTCCCATTCGCGCTTTTGGAGCACCGACATGGGGCCTTGCTCGCCGAACACGTTGTTGTTGATCGTGGTTTCGATCTGGAAGATCTTGACGCCCGCGGCCCGGATCACGTCGCCCTGGCGCCAGTTGCGGTTGTGGAACTCGCTGTTGGTGTGATCCATCAGGTCGGACTTGGCGAGCGTGTCGACGTTGTGATGGTGGCGGATGCCGGTGTAGCCGGACAGGCCGGTGGCGGTGCTCTTCCAGCCCCCGTTCATCGACACCATGTTGATGTTGACGTAGACGATCAGGTCGCTCTCGGCGGCCCGCTTGAGCATCTGGACTTCTTCGCCCTCGCTCGTCTCGCCGAGCATGACCATCTCGTCGGGGTTCTCGGCGTCCATGTTGTAGAGCAGACCCGACGGAGCGAACGCGTCGTAGACACGGTCGCCGACGGCATGGCGAAGCTCGTCTTCGGTCATGCGGCGGTGCAGCGCGAGTGCCGCGACGATGTGGACGTCGTCGACGCCCGCTGCGGCGGCGAGGTCGAGGACTTGTTCGATGATGCGCTGGCGAATGTCGGGCCGGCGCATCGGGGGCAGCGGAAGCGAAATGTCGTCGAAGACGATCGTGAGCTGCATGCCGGCAAATAGCTTCGAGGGCAGCGGATCGTCGTTCAGCGGGTTGTGCAGTGCGTCGCGGATCGCTCCGTCGGGATCGTCGAGCGGGTTGAGTGGCTCGGCGGGGTACAGCACACGGCTGCGTCCGGCGGGGAGCGATTCGAGACGGAAACCTTCGCCGTGGTGGAACAGGATCGGCGGGGTCGAACGGTCGACCTCGAGAACAATTCCGGGGCGTGGTGTTCGGTCTTCGTTGGCGGTCATGTCGTGCTTCCGTGAGCGAACGGTGCCAGGCACCGTTCGGTCGGTCAGGCGCTGCGGCGGGCGCGAGGCAGATAGGGGGCTACGGGCAGGATCTTGCGTTCGCCGCCAGGGGCGGGTTCCCAGTTCTCGACGAGCCAGCCGCGGCGGCGGGCAAGTGTCGCGAGCTTGGTGTCAGGATTGACAGCCACGGGGAAGCTGACCGTTTCGAGCAGCGGAAGGTCGCTGGTCGAGTCGGCGTAGGCGACGGACTCATTCAGGTCGAGGTCGTGTTCGAGTGCGTACTGGCGCAACGCCTCGGCTCGGGCTTCGCCGATCGGAGGGGCGTTCAGCATGCGGCCGGTGTAGCGGCCATCGCGCTGCTCGAGCGAAGGGGCGACGATGTCGTCGAAGAGGGGTTCGAGGGGGCGCACGATGAAGTCGAGTGCGCCGGTAATGAGCACGGTGCGGTGGCCGAGCGCCCGATGTTCGCGTACTCGGCGGATGGCGTCGGGGAACGAGTTCTTGAGCAGCAGTTCGCTGAAGAGTTCGGCTGCGTCGCGTTCGAGCTGTTCGACCGGGGCCTTGTCGTAGCGGCGGTAGAAGTGGCGCAGGAAGTCGACCCGATCGGCGCGGTCGAGCCGTTGGAGGCTCCACGATTCGCCGAGTGCTTTGAGGATCAGCCGGGCGCGCTGGCCCCGGTTCAGGTTGCGTGTCGCGAGCCATCCCCACGACACGACGACGTTGCTGGCGATGAGCGTGTTCTCGAGGTCGAATGCGGCGACGACGCGTCGCTCGTCGAGGACCTGCTTGCGCAGTCGGTCCTGGCGATCGAATGCGGCACCGCGCTTGCCGGACGGGGCGGTCTTGACTCGGCCCTGGGCCAGTACCGATGGCAGGTGGATGTCGTTGACGTAGTGGTGCCAGTTGATGACCCGAGGGTCCATGTCGAACGTGGCCTGGTCCTCAGCACTCAGCGACTGGTGGAGGGCGAGCGTGTTTTCGCAGTGGTAGAGCGCTTCGCAGGCGACGTACTTGCCGTACAGCTCGACATAGCTGATGGCCTGGTTCAGCAGATCTCGACGCTCGTCGATGTCGGCTGCGAACGAGGCGCGGGCGCCGCGCAGCGGAAGTGCCCGCATGACCTGGGTTGCACGGTCGAGCCCGCCCCGGGCCCGGTACATCTGGGTCGTGGCTTTGTCGATCGTCGGGAACGTCCAGCGGGGCGGTGCGATCGGCTGGTCGAAGTCGTCGTAGATCGGGTTCTTGCGGAAGAAGTCGGTACCCCAGTCATAGAGCTGTCCGACCCGGAATGGGTTCACGGCGCCGCTGGCCGATTGGTACACCGGCGTGGGTGCTTCGAGCGCAGGTTCATGTGCGGCGGCAACGATGATCGTGGCGACGACGAGGTCGACGGGAATGACGTCGGCGACGCCTTCCCACGATCCGGGAAAGTCCTGCAGCAGGCCGCGGCCGAATCCGATGATGATCGGTTCGGCCATGCGGAAGCCGCGGATCCATCCGGGGAACGGCTCGGCCCAGCTGGACTCGATGATCGAGGGGCGAACGATCGACACCGGGATGTCTTCGGCGAGTTCGACGATTGCCGTTTCGGCCATGCCCTTCGTCATGGCGTAGGCATCGCTGAAGCCGAGTGACTTGGCTCGGGCGATGCCGTTGTCGACCATCGTCTTGCGAACGGAGCGTTGGCGAAGCTGTTCGGACTTGCTGGCAAGCGCCGTGTTGCCAGCGGCGCCGAGTTCGTCTTTGGCTTCGCGGTGGAAGCGTTCGAGCGCATCGGTTGTGCGACTGTCGTCTTCGGCCGCGATTCGTGCCCGCCGAGCGGTCTCGATCTCGTGGCGCCAGTCGATCGGCACGGCGTACGCGCCGTCTTGGAGAAGTTCCTCGAAGGCGTCTCCCTTGCGGGTGCCGGCCACGTAGGCGGTCGAGACAGCGACGAGGTGGGGGGTCACGCCCAGGTCATGAAGCGTGGCGATCAGGTTGACGGGGCCGACGAGGTTCGTATTGACGGCGACGTCGAGGGGGTTGTCGAAGCTGACCGAGGCAGCCGAGTGAATGACGATGTCGCAGTCGGCCAAGGCGTCGCGGCCGGCGTCGTCGAGGGCGAGGCCTTCCTTGGTGATGTCGGCAGCGACCGGCACGATGCGGGCTGCGGTCATCGAGGCGAAGCCGTCGTCGCCATGCTGTTCTCGCAGGCGGTCGAATGCGTCGTTGCGCAGGATCTCTCGCTGGAGTCGCTGTTCGACGCCGCGGCGGCCCGGGCGGATCAAGAGTACGAGCGAGCAGTCGGGGACACAGCGGATGAGCCGCTCGACCAGCGCGGTGCCCAAGAAGCCGGTTGTGCCGGTGATGGCGATGCGTTTTCCGGCCAGGCGGTCCGCGATCGGGGCTGCTGCTTCGGATCCAGCTGGCTCGAGCGCGGTCATCGAATCACCTTACCAACTGGTAGAGGGCTGTCTACCAATTGGTAAGTGGGTGGTGGCCTCATGCCTAGGATGGGGTTTGTGGCCAGCAGCGACACGCGAGAGCGCATCCTCGATGCGGCCCTCGACGCGTTCGGAACCCGAGGCTTCGATGCGACATCACTCGATGATCTCGCGGAGCATCTCGGGGTACGAAAGCAAACCATCCTCTATCACTTCGGCAGCAAGAACGATCTCTTCATGGCCACGATCGACGCTGCGGTCGGCGAACTCGGCGTCGCCATGATCGAGGCCGGACGAGGGCGCACGGGATGGCCTGCGGTCGAGTCCGTCGTCAACACCGTCTTCCGAATCGCGGTCCGTGAACCCGCCCGCCTCGGGTTGCTTCGTGAGACCACCCGCCTTGGCGGTGCATGGTCCAATCGCATGCGAGAGAGCCTGGCCCCGGTGATCGAAAAGGCCCGGCTGTTCCTCACCCTCGAGATGCGTCGAGGCAACATGCGCCAAACCGACCCGAACTTGGTGCTCGTCTCGGCGTATTCGACCGTCATGGGTGTGGCAACCGAGGTCGAAGTGCTGCGCGCTGTCGGCATCGAACCAACCCTGCGCGAAGCCGTCAAACGCCGACGCGAACTCCTCCGATTCCTCGAAGCCGCACTGCGCTAGCTGCGGACGACGACCCGGTGCTCGTTCGGCTCACCAACGAGATCATCCGCGGCGAGCGCGGTGCGCTGTTGAACCAGTCTTCGAGCACCGGCGAGTCGCCGCTGCTGGCGATCGAATCTCCCTGTACCTAGGGCAGCGCCAGGGTCAGCCGGTGAAGCTCACCGGATTCTGCGACTTGCCGCCGACCTGGCCGAGGAAACAGGGCGGTGTCGAACCACACGTTGCTCCCGGAACGTTCTCGGGCGTAGCGATGAAGACGCCCTCGTAGCAATCGTCGGCAACGACCGAGTCGGTCACCATCGACTCGCCGATCCGGATTCCGTTCTGCACGAGCAGCTCTTGATGCACCGGGAACGCGTTGCCGCCGGTGACGTCGGGGTCGAGGACCTCGAGCCCCCACGTGTCCGAACACACCAAAGCGGCACGCCGGTCGGCGAAGTAGCGCCCTTCCTCGAGGAAGATGCCGGGTTCCTGCGTGAGGTAGCGGTCGGGGTCATCGCGGACCAGGTGGGTCCAACCTGTCCGCATGATGGCCACGTCGCCAGCCCGGATCTCGGCAACCTTCTGGCGTTCCAGACAGCCACGGAGGTCATCGAGGGTGATGCGGTAGTTATCGATGAGCACCGGCTGTCCGTTTGGCGCTTCGAAGAATGCGTCGGTTGCACCTTGGGCGACCTTGAGCCCGACAACGTCGTAGATCACGCCGCGAGCGCTGATTGGCCCCATCGTTTCGTTGCCGAGCGCGCTGGTGCCGGTCGGCGTCGCGATGTCCGGCGCCCGGTGGCCGCCGTAAAAAACGGGCCC
>CALDGN010000286.1 GCA_937942965.1 uncultured Acidimicrobiales bacterium
CAGACCACCGACATGCGACGCTTGTGCGTCGCAGTCCTCGCAGCGTCGCTGCTTGCGCTCTCATTCTCGCCGCTGGCTGCTGCCCAAGATGGCTCCGGAGCAGTTGGCGATGGCGGAAGCGACTCGACCGGGCGCCAGCTCACCGACTTCACCGCCGAGCTCAATGTGCCCGGCTTCGACTCGTCACTGGGTGAACTCGCCGCTGCAGAACTGACCATTAGCGGCAGCTACGACGGGCAAGTTCTCCAGATCATCAACCAATCCGGTGGCATCGCCGACTTCGTCGTCGAAACGAACGTGCGCCTCTGCGCCGACGCAATGTCGGCAGGCGCTGGCCTCACTTACGCAAGCTGCGCCGCATCGGCCACGTCGACCTCGACCTCAGTCATGTTCGACACGGGCGTCGTCCAAGAGAGCTTCACGCAACTGCCCGCTGGTGCCGTCAGTGCCAGCGCCGCACCGGGCACGGCTCTCGACGCCCAGGGAACCGTCGTGCTGGATCCCGCGGCGCTCGCCAGCTTCGTCGACGTCGATGCCATCACCTTTGGCGTCGCCACGCTCGCCGGCTTCGAAGCACTCGGCGGCGGAGGCAACTCGACCGTCCAGGTCGAAACGTTCGCTGATGTCACCCTCGCGGTCGCCTACCAGTACATCTCGCTCGACGTCGTCAAGCTGACCAACGGCGTCGACACTGCCGTCGTCGCGCCGGGCGATGCCGTCGAGTGGACCTACGACATCACCAACACCGGCAATGCCGGGATCGAAAACGTCGCCGTCGTCGACGACCTCGAAGGCGACGTCTGTGTCATCGCAACGATCGCTCCAGGAGCGACCGAGCGATGCTCGCTCGCTGGCGTCGCCGGCGATAGCCCCTACACAAACGTCGCCACGGCAACGGGAACCTCGGTCATCAACCCCGCGGTCACGGCAACGGCCGGTGACCCCAGCAGCTACGTGCAGCCCGAACCGACGACCGAACCGACGCCCGAGCCAACGGCCGAGCCGATCGCCGAAGCACCCCAGGTCGATATCGAACTCTCGACCAACACGATCGATGCGGACACAACCGGCGCTGGCCCTGAGCTCGCCGATGGTGACGCCATCACGTGGCGCTACCTGGTCACCAACACCGGCACGGTCGACCTGATCGACCTCATCGTGACCGACGATCGGGTCGGCGGCATTTGCACCGGTGCACAGCTCGCACCCGGCGACAGCTTCGAGTGCACCCGCGAGGGCGTCGCTGGCGTCGACCCGAGCGCGCTGATCTCGACCGTCGTCGGCACGTCCCGCGGTGGCGAAACGGCGACCGACCGGGACCCGACGCACCACCAACTGCCCGACGAGGTCGAAGAGTTGGTCGTCACGCCAAGCGTCGTCCCTGTCGTCGATGAACCCGACGAGGTCCTCGCCCTTACCGGCGAGAGCGGAAACCTTCCCGCCGCGGTCGCACTCATCGTCGCCGGCATTGGCCTGGTGGCGCTCTCGGCCAGCGAAGCCCTCCGCCGTCGCCACGAGTACCTCGACGGCTAACCAATCTCAGCGAAGCTGGTCTGACGAGGCCAGCGCTGGGAACCCCCCAGCACAACGGGCCAGTGTCGACCGCTCACACGTCGGAATGTGAGCGGCGCACTGGTCCTGTTGCGCGTCTGGGGCGGGCGGTAGCTTCGACTCGTGGCCATGACCGACTGGAATCCGCTGCTTCGAACCGAGTTCGACCAGGACTACTGGAAGCAGCTGCAAACCTTCGTGCAAGAAGAGCGAGCGGCACACACGATCTTCCCCGCCCACGACGATGTATTCACCGCCCTCCATCTGACGTCGTACGCCGACACGCGTGTCGTCATCCTCGGCCAAGATCCGTACCACGGTCCCGGGCAAGCCCACGGCTTGAGCTTCTCGGTCCGGCCTGGCGTCGATATCCCCCCGTCCCTGCGCAACATCTACAAAGAGCTCGCCGAAGATCTGGGCATTGCATCGCCTGGCCACGGCAACCTCGAGTCGTGGGCACGCAACGGCGTGCTGCTACTCAACACGGCGCTGACCGTGCGGGCGCACAATGCTGGCAGCCACCGCGGCAAAGGCTGGGAACAGTTCACCGACCGAGTCATCGAGGTCGTGTCGGCAAAACCCGAGCCGGTCGTGTTCATCCTGTGGGGCAACAATGCTCGAGCGAAGAAGCCGCTCGTCGCCGAGCATCATCACGTCATCGAGTCGCCACACCCGAGCCCGTTGTCGGCGTCTCGCGGGTTCTTTGGCTCGAAGCCGTTCAGTCGCGCCAATGCGGCGCTGGTTGCCGCGGGGCGCGACCCCGTCGACTGGAACCTTCCGTCGACGGTGTAGGGGAGCGGCTAGCTCGAGAGCAGAGCCGCGATCTGGCCGCGGAGCTCGGGGATTCCGGTGCCCTTGTCCGACGACACCCAAGCGATCTCGCCTGACTTCACACCCAGCTTGTCGGCCGCAGCGCGCTGTTTCTTGCCGCGCTGGGATGCCTTGATCTTGTCGACCTTGGTCCCGACCAGCACGATTTCGAGATCGATGTGACGAAGCCAATCGATCGTCTGCAGGTCAAGCTCGGTCGGTCCGACATTCGCGTCGAACAGCGAGATGGCCTGCACCACGGTCTCGCGTTGGGTCATGTAGTCGTTGATCATGTCGGCCATATCTTGGAGCTGGCGCTTACTGAGCTTGGCGTAGCCGTAGCCCGGCAGGTCGACGAGCCATCGCCCCGAGTCTTCGTCGCCGAACTCGAACACATTGAGCAGCTGGGTAGCGCCCGGCGTTTTCGAGGTGCGAGCGAGCTTCTTGCGAGCAGCGAGCGCATTGATCAGCGATGACTTGCCGACGTTGGATCGACCAACGATGGCGACCTCGAGCAGCGACTCGGGCAGCTGCTCGTGATCGCTCGCGGATCGCAGGAAGCGCAACGGCAGCGGCGAACTCATGCGGCGACGATACCGGCACGAGCTGGAGCGCTATCGCCCCTGTGCTGCCGATCGCCCAACTTGTGGCCGAACAGCCTGCCTCAGCCACTGGTGGCCGAGTGGCGACGTGGCCAACAAGGTGAACCCTTGCGTCGCTGCGGCGAGCGCACCCACCGTGACGAGCATGATGGCAGGGTCGTGGATGACCTCGGCCGGGTGGATCGTGGCGATGAACGGCGCCAGGCCGATCGCTACGAGTGTGGCGCCGCCGATGACGGCCAACCTACGTCGAGCGTTGAACCAACCGGTTCGGGCACCGAGTGCGAGCAGCAAGGTCAACTGCATCACGAGGTAGAAGGCCGAAGGCGTAACGACACCCATCAACACGAAGATCACGTTCAACGCGCTCGCCGTCAGCAGGGCTGGTCCGAGCCGACGTCCGGTGAGCAGTAACACGCCGATGGCGAGTTCGACGACCAACACGAGCGCAGCGGTGATGAACGGCGCGGGCGCGACCAGCGAGTTGGTCAGCGGTTCCATGAACGGCAACATCGCGCCCGACTGATCGCTCAGGAACGTGTCGAGCTTGGCGCCCGTCCACCATGCACCATCGATCACTTTTTCGACGCCGGCGCGGAGCCACCCGAAGGCGAGGAACGCGCGAACGGGAAAGAGGACGAATCGATCGGTGCCACCGTCGAGCGGTGCGGTGACCGCTGGTGAGCGTCTTGCGCTCGCGGTTCGATCGGCCGTCGGGGCGGGGGAGGAGACGGTGATGTCGGTCGCCTCAGATCGGGGGTCACGGGTTCGGGAAAGGAGCGTGGACATGGCCGTTATCGTCCGGATCCGACTCACCATTGACCGACAAGCAAGTGCAAAGACCTATCCAAGATCCGATTTCGCTGCTTTTTCGCACCGGGCCATATGCCCTCGCTGCGGAGCCACGGGGTCCCGCGCTGCGGAGTCTGGGTACCCGCGCTGCAGAGTCAGGCGGCCTGCACGGCGGAATTGTTGCTGCGGCGAGGTTGTCGGCCCCTAGTGCTGTTCGTAGGCTTGTCTGCTGGCCCAGCGGCTGAACGTTCGCCGCGCGAGGTCGCAGTCAATTCGTCCCCCCGAGTACAGCGCAGGGAATCATCGTGCCCACCATTCAACAGCTCGTCCGCAACGGACGCGAGGCGAAGTTCCGCAAGGAAAAGACGCCAGCACTCAAGGGTGCTCCGCAGCGTCGTGGTGTGTGCACCCGCGTGTACACCGCCACCCCCAAGAAGCCGAACTCCGCACTCCGCAAGGTCGCACGTGTTCGCCTGACCACGGGTATGGAAGTGACTGCCTACATCCCTGGCGAAGGCCACAACCTCCAAGAGCACTCGATCGTGCTCGTCCGCGGTGGTCGTGTGAAGGACCTTCCCGGTGTCCGCTACAAGATTGTTCGTGGCACGCTCGATGCGAGCGGTGTCGACAAGCGTCAGCAGGCTCGTAGCCGCTACGGCGCCAAGAAGGGCTGACCAATGCGCAAGAACGCTGCACCCCGTCGTGACGTACCCGCCGATCCGCTGTACGAATCGGTTCTCGTCACCCAGGTGATCAACAAGGTCCTGCTCGACGGAAAGCGTTCGACTGCAGAACGCATCGTCTACAGCGCGCTGTCGACGATCGGTCAACGCACCAGCGACGATCCCGTGGCAACGCTCAAGCGGGCCATCGAAAACGTCAAGCCACCTCTCGAGGTTCGCAGCCGCCGTGTCGGTGGCGCGACCTACCAGGTGCCAGTCGAAGTTCGCCCCAAGCGTGCGAACACGCTCGCGATCCGCTGGGTCGTCGAATTCTCACGGGCCCGCCGTGAGCGCACGATGGCTGAGCGCCTCGCCAACGAGATCATGGATGCCAGCAATGGCATCGGCGCTGCGATCAAGCGTCGCGACGATCTCCAGAAGATGGCCGACTCCAACAAGGCCTTCGCCCACTACCGCTGGTAGTCGCTTCCGAGGTTCCGGCTTCCGCCGGCCTCGGCCCGACATCCGTCTGGATGTCGACCAACCGCAGCTCCACCCCCCATTCCGTTTCGTACGAGGTTTTCCGTCATGGCACGACACCCACTGGACAGAGTCCGCAACATCGGCATCATGGCGCACATCGATGCTGGCAAGACCACCACGACTGAGCGCATCCTCTACTACACCGGTGTGAACTACAAGATCGGTGAAGTCCACGACGGTGGCGCAACGATGGACTGGATGGAGCAGGAGCAGGAGCGTGGCATCACGATCACCTCTGCTGCGACCACCTGTTACTGGGGCGAAGATGGCGCACCCAACGACAAGAAGACCAAGATCAACATCATCGACACCCCGGGTCACGTCGACTTCACCGTCGAAGTGGAGCGCTCGCTCCGCGTGCTCGACGGCGCGGTTGCCGTGTTCGACGGTGTTGCTGGCGTTGAGCCACAGTCCGAGACCGTGTGGCGCCAGGCCGACAAGTACGGCGTTCCCCGCATGTGCTTCGTCAACAAGCTTGACCGCACCGGTGCTGACTTCTTCTACTGCCTCGACACCATCAAGGAACGCCTGACCCCAGACGTTGCCGTGCTTCAGCTGCCTATCGGCGCCGAAGGCGACTTCGCTGGCGTTGTCGACCTGGTTCGCATGAAGGCCCTCGTGTGGCCCGCAGCCACCGACGAAAAGGACCTGGG
This sequence comes from uncultured Acidimicrobiales bacterium, assembly GCA_937942965.1. Lineage (GTDB taxonomy): Bacteria > Actinomycetota > Acidimicrobiia > Acidimicrobiales > UBA10347 > UBA10347. The sequence continues at coordinate 5,614 of CALDGN010000286.1, forward strand.
CGCGACCTACAACATCGAAGAGATCCCCGACGATCTCGCCGATCTCGCCGAGGAATACCGCGAGATGCTGCTCGACGCACTCAGCAGCTTCGACGAAGAACTCATGGAGAAGTACCTCGAGGGCGAAGAGCTCTCCGAGGCCGATCTCAAGAAGTCGATCCGCGAAGGCGCCATCGCCGGCCACATCGTGCCGATCCTCATGGGCACCGCCTTCAAGAACAAGGGCGTGCAGCCACTGCTCGACGCCGTTGTCGACTACATGCCGTCGCCGCTCGACCTCGAAGACATCGTCGGCACGAACCCTCGCAACGAAGAAGAAGAGCTGACCCGCTCCGCTGACGACAATGATCCGTTCGCGGCGCTGGCCTTCAAGCTCATGACGATCGATCAGCGCGAGGGTCGCTTGACCTTCGCCCGCATCTACTCGGGCACGCTCGAAAAGGGTTCGACGATCGTCAACACCCGCTCGGGCAAGAAGGAGCGCATTGGTCGTCTCCTCGAAATGAACTCGGCCTCCAAGCAGGACCTCGACATCGCCTACGCCGGCGACATCGTTGCATTCCTCGGCCTCAAGGACATGCGCACCGGTGACACGCTCACCGACGAGAAGCAGCAGATCGTCCTCGAAAACCTCACCTTCCCTGAGCCCGTCGTCGACGTCGCGATCGAGCCAAAGTCCAAGGCCGACCAGGACAAGCTGGGCAACGCCCTCGCGACCCTGTCCGCCGAAGACCCCACGTTCCGCGTCGAGACCAACGAAGAGACCGGTCAGACGATCATCTCCGGCATGGGCGAGCTGCACCTCGAGGTCCTCGTCGACCGCATGATGCGTGAGTTCAAGGTCGAAGCCACGGTCGGTCGCCCCCAGGTGGCCTACCGCGAGACCATCTCGTCGACGCTCGACAGCTACACCTACACCCACAAGAAGCAGTCGGGTGGTTCGGGTCAGTTCGCCGTCATCAGCTGCACCCTCGAGCCGAACCCCGGTAACGGCTTCGAGTTCGAATCGAAGATCACGGGTGGTTCGATCCCTCGTGAGTACATCCCGCCAGTTGAGCAGGGCATCAAGGAAGCCATGAGCAATGGCGTCCTCGTTGGCTTCCCAACGGTGGACATCAAGGTCACCCTCACCGACGGTAAGACGCACGACGTCGACTCGTCCGAAATGGCCTTCAAGATCGCCGGCAACGCCTGGTTCCGCGAAGCGGCTCGCCAGGCCAAGCCCAAGTTGCTCGAACCAATGATGTCGGTCGAAGTCGTCACCCCAGACGATTATCTCGGCGACGTCGTCGGTGATGTCAACGCCCGACGCGGCCAGGTGCAAGGCACCGAGCAGCGCGGCAACAACCAGGTCGTCAACGCACTCGTGCCGCTCTCGGAGATGTTTGGTTACGCTAACGATCTCCGTTCGCGCACGCAGGGCCGAGCGAGCTACTCGATGCTGTTCGACTCCTACCAGGAGACGCCAGGATCAGTACAAGAAGAAATCGTCAAGCGGATTCGCGGTGAGTGAACTGATGCTGACGTACCAAAAAACCACCACCCACATCCCCCATTCCGTCTGAGGAGAAAACAATGTCGAAGGACACGTTCGAGCGGAACAAGCCGCACGTCAACGTCGGCACCATGGGTCACATCGACCATGGCAAGACCACGCTGACCGCTGCGATCACCAAGGTTCTCGCTGACAACGTCGAAGGCTCGTCGTTCACTGAGTTCGAGAACATCGATAAGGCACCCGAAGAGCGCGAGCGCGGTATCACGATCAACGTTTCGCACGTTGAGTACGAGACCGACAACCGCCACTACGCACACGTCGACATGCCTGGTCACGCCGACTACATCAAGAACATGATCACCGGTGCGGCTCAGGTCGACGGCGCCATCCTCGTGGTGTCCGCTGCTGACGGCCCAATGCCCCAGACGCGTGAGCACGTGCTGCTCGCTCGCCAGGTTGGCGTTCCGAAGATCATCGTCGCCCTGAACAAGGTCGACATGGTTGATGACGAAGAGCTCATCGAGCTCGTCGAAATGGAAGTTCGCGAACTTCTCGACGAGTACGACTTCCCCGGTGACGACACCCCCATCATCCCTGTGAGCGCCCTCAAGGCACTCGAGGGCGATGCGGATGCTGCTGCAGGCGTCCTCCAGCTCATGGCTGAGGTCGACGAGTACATCCCAACGCCAGAGCGTGACCTCGACAAGCCATTCCTCATGCCGATCGAAGACGTGTTCTCGATCACCGGCCGCGGCACCGTGGTGACCGGCAAGGTTGAGCAGGGCAAGGTCCACACCGGCGACAGCATCGAAATCGTTGGTATCAAGGACACGCAGACCACCACCTGTACCGGTGTTGAGATGTTCCGCAAGCTCCTCGACGAGGGCCAGGCTGGCGACAACATCGGCGCACTGCTCCGTGGTATCGACAAAGAAGAGGTCCAGCGTGGCCAGGTGCTCGCCGCTCCCGGCAGCATCACCCCGCACACCAAGTTCGACGCCGAGGTCTACGTCCTCACGCAGGAAGAAGGCGGCCGTCACAAGCCCTTCTTCTCGAACTACCGCCCACAGTTCTACTTCCGTACGACTGACATCACCGGCGAGATCAACCTTCCGGAAGGCACCGAAATGTGCATGCCGGGCGACAACACCCAGATGGTTGTTGAGCTGATCAACCCGATCGCCATGGACGAAGGTCTCCGCTTCGCCATTCGTGAAGGTGGCCGCACCGTTGGTGCTGGCGCCGTCACGAAGATCCTGGAGTAAGGACCTTTCATGGCTGCCGCACAAAAGATTCGCATCCGCCTCAAGGCATATGACCACGAGGTGATTGACCAGTCGACGAAGAAGATCGTCGAAACGGTCAAGCGCACGCAGGCTGAGGTGCGTGGCCCGATCCCATTGCCGACGCGTAAGCATCGGTTCACCGTGATTCGGTCCCCGCACAAGTACAAGGACAGCCGCGAGCACTTCGAGATGCGTGTGCACAAGCGTCTGCTCGACATCCTCGAGCCGTCACCAAAGACGGTCGATTCGCTTCAGCGTCTCGATCTGCCTGCTGGTGTCGACATCGAGATCAAGATTCAGCAAGCCTGAATCTGGTCGACGGTCTCGCCGCAAGGCAGTCCAAAAACCTTTGAAGAACCCCCGGTTCGCTCCTCGGAGCGGCCGGGGGTTCTTCGCGTCTCGGCCCGGTTGCGCCCGGGGCTAGGCTGAGGTCGCCATGGCGGGCATTGCAAACCGGAAGAGCTTTCTCTTCACCGACATCGTGGGTTCGATGCGTCTCTGGAGCCGAGATGCAGCTGCGATGGAACGCGCCCTCGAAGTCCACGACCAGGTGCTGAACGATGCGTTCGGCGCCTTCGGTGGTTCGGTCTTTTCGCTCGGCGGCGACGGGTTCGGCGTCGAGTTCGCTTCGGCTGCATCTGCACTCGATGCTGCTGCGTTGGCGCAGGACCGTCTCGGCCAGGTCGAGTGGCCCGGCGGATTGGATCTGCAGGTGCGCATGGGGGCCCACGTCGGCGAAGCGCAGGCTCGCGACGGCAGTTGGTTCGGCCAGAACGTCAATGTCGCGGCCCGCGTCTGCGGTGCGGCGAACGGTGGCCAGATCCTCGCCACCGAGGCCGTCAGCGGTGATGCGCCGGCCGCTGAACTTCTTCGCCTGGGACTCTTCGAGCTCCGTGGTGTGAGCGAGAAGCTGGCGCTCTTTCAGCTCGGTCTGCACGACGCGTTTCCTGCGCCTCGCTCGATCGACCCGACGCGAGACACACTCCCGGAGCCGGCGAATGCACTGATCGGCCGCAGTGTCGAGCTCGGCCAGATCCGGTCAATGGTCGAAGCGAATCGCCTGGTGACGATCGCCGGTGTCGGCGGTATGGGCAAGACCCGTCTGGCCATTGAGATCGCGCACCGCATGGCGCCGACGTTCCCCGACGGGGTCTACTTCGCCGACCTGTCGCCGGCGATGAGCGGCGACGCAGTTGTGAACCAGATCGCTGCTGCCGTGCGGCTCGAGCTGTTGAGCGGCGACCTTCGAGAGCAGGCGATTGCCCAGATCGCGGAACGCTCTGCGCTTCTGGTGCTCGACAACTGCGAGCATGTCCTCGATGATGCCGCCGCCTTTGTGGCGGATGTCATTGCGCACGGTGGTCCTGGTCGAGTGCTGGCGACGAGCCGCGAGCGTCTGGGCGTTGCCGGTGAACATCAGTTCCGGCTCGGCGCACTCGCTGCCGCGGCCAGCGGCGAGGGTCTTACTGACTGCGCACGGTTGTTCATCGATCGGGCCTTGGCCATCGATCCCGACTTCTCCGTCGACGAAATCGACGTGCTGGATGATCTGCTCGCCCGCCTCGACGGGCTGCCGTTGGCAATCGAACTGGCCGCGGCCCGCACCACGATCCTTTCGGTCGGCGAGATCCGGGATCGCCTCGATGATCGGCTCGCACTGCTGTCCTCGACTCGTGCCGGGACGGGCCGCACGCTCGAGGCGATGCTCGACTGGAGCTGGCAACTGCTCGACGAGACCGAGCGGCGAGCGCTCGCTGCGTCGAGCCTGTTCGAAGAAGGTTTCGACAGCGAGCTGCTCTCGGCCGCAACGGGCGCGGACATCTACGAGACGCTCGACGTTGTCGAGGCGCTGGTCAATAAGTCGCTGATCTCGGTCGAGGGTCGCCTCGGCGGACGGACCCGCTACCACTTGCTCGAATCGGTCCGGGCCTACGCAGCAGCTCGTTTGGACGAACTCGATACCGGCGACGAACTCCGCAGCATGGTTGCCGCAGGATTGGCGGCTCGCGTGCGGTCGGTCGGGGAGCCCTACGTCTCGTCGCCTCCGGCCCCGAACCATGTGCTCGCCGGCGATCTTTCGAGCGCGATCGCGTCGGTCGAATGGCTACAACAGCGCGGTGAGTGGGCGTCGGCAGCTGGCCTGGCCGTGCATACGTCATCGCTGCTATTGAGCGTTGGCCGTGCGAGCGAAGCGAACACGCTCCTGCAAGCTGTGCTTGCCGCCGGCGCTTCGGTGCCGGGACCGCTCCTGGGACGCGCCCAGCTCGGCCTTGGTGTCGCGGCACTGCAGATGGATGACTTCGGTCGAGCGATCGAGCTGGCCGGGCAGATGGTCGGCGACCCTGATCCGTTCCTACGAGCCTGCGCGCTCGGCTTGCAGGCCGTTCCCGGGCTCTTCGGGCAGGCCGACGAAACCGACCAGCTCGTCGAGCAATCGCTCGCCGCTGGCGCCGAGGCCGATGATCCCGGCGTGTTCCCGCATCTGATTGACGGATTCCGTCGCTTCTCGCTTCTCGACATGCCCGCCGCAGTCACGGCGATGGCGCCCGGTTTGCCAGCCGCCGGTCAGCCACAGAGTGTGCTGCAGACCATGCTGACCTGCGGGCAGTCGCTCGCCTTGATCTTGTCGGACTGCTTCGACGAGGCAACGGCCACGCTCGATCGCCTGATTCCGGGTGATTGCGTGTGGGACACGAGTGAGCTGTTACGAGCGGTCGTCGCTGCCCGTTCTGGCGACCTCGAGGAAGCCGAACGGCGACTTCTCGAAGCGGGCGACAACGCATTGCTCGGACGCCTGAGTCGCCAACCGAACGACGTGATGATCGGCTTTGCGGTGCTGCGAGCTGCCGAGGGGCATCCGGACGAGGCGCGGCAGCTGCTGGCCGACGCACTGTTGCCCCGCAATGTCTACATATTTGCGCTGGCTGCGCATCTGGCGGGTGAGCTCGACGACTTGGTCGACATGCTCGACCGTTCCCGTCGCCTGCGAGCTGAGCAGGGAGCGACTCGGGCGACGGCATCTGAAGCGTTGCACCGCGAACTCGATCGCCGTCGATCGTCAGCTTCGTAGTACGCGACAGATCGGTCGTCGAGACCCGCTCCGTGGGGCGGGCCTCGACGACCGGATCCCCTCTCCCAGAGGAGAGGTGTCACGCTGGAGGGGCGTCTTTTAGCTCGCGGCGTCGAGCGCCGCTTGCAGTTCGGTGATGCTGATGCCGAGCGTTGCCGCGGCGGCATCGAAGTCTGGGGGCGGCCCACCGAGTGCATTGCGCAGGGCATCTTCGGTGACGCCGAGGGCGGCTGCAGCTGCGGCGAAGTCGGGCCCTTGGCCACCTCCACCACCGGGTCGGTCGCCGCCGGGCCCACCTGCGGGAGCGGCACCGTCGGCCGGGGCTCCGTCTGGCGGGGCGCCTTGACCGGCGGCTGCGTCTTCGGGAGGAGCGCCGCCTTCGGGAGCTGCGCCTTCGGTAGCTGCGCCGTCGGGAGCTGTGCCGTCGGCCGGTGGTGCACCGGCGCCTTCGGCGTCACCTGGGGGAGGGCCGTCGGGGCGTTCGCCTCCGCCACCACCCGCAGGGCCACCGGGGCCGCCCGACGTGTAGTCGATGACACCGTGGAAGCAGTCGATTGAGTACGGAGCCCGGTCTTCGGTCAGGTGGTAGTGGTAGATCCCCTCGGGAAACTCTGGCGTTGCTCCGAAGTGGCCGGAGCACTCGTCGAGTTCGGCGCTGGTGATCGTGACACCGCCAGCATCCTTGGAGCCGTACACCGGGAAGCCGTCGAGCAAGAACCCGATGACGGTCGAGTGCTGGCCAGCGACATCGACCGTGTCGGTGATGCAGTACGGCACACCGTGGTAGTGGTAGCTGTTGCCGCTGGCGAGTGGGTGGCCGTTGCAGGCATCGATGAAGTACACGCCGTTCAGCGAGAGGTTGTCGTCGAGGGCAACGAACTCTCGCCCTTGATCCTCGTAGTCGTTGAAGAGCGGCACGCCGCTGATCATCACGCCGATCGTGCTCAAGCCTGTGAGGGTGATGGTCTCGGAGTAGACGGGTGTCAGTGTGATCTCTTCGGTGATCGGGCTTTCGACGATGAGCTCGGAGGTATTGGCGATGTTGAAGTCGGCATCGATGTCGTCATCGGAGAACGGCGGCATGTTGCCATCGGACGGGATCAGGAACTGGTCAGGGAGCTCATGGCTGGGGAGGCCGTTCGAGGCGAACACGAACGAGGTATCGGTCACTTGGATCGACACGTTCGAACTCCACTGTGCGGCGTTCACCGCAGCGAGCGTTGAACCCGTCTCGACCACTGGAGGAGCCGTCGTCGTTGTGGTCGTGTTCTCGCTATCCGGACCTGTGGCGTCCGAATCGGAGGCCACTGTCGTGGTCGTGCTCGCGGCGGTGTCGTCATCATCGCTCTCAGCGTCGCTCTCATCGTCGTTGGCGGTTGATGCCGAGCCCGCCGCCGTCTCGGTTACTTCCGCGGGTGCCGCGGTCGGCGCCGTCACCGGTTCGGTG
>CALDGN010000287.1 GCA_937942965.1 uncultured Acidimicrobiales bacterium
TCGATGGGCGTCGATGGGGGAGCGGCCGTCGCTGCTTCGATGACTGACCTGGTGTCAACCGGCGGGTACGACCACGTTGTCGCTACTCGTGACTGGCACCGCGATCCGGGCACCCACTGGGCGGCCGAGGGCGAGACGCCGAACTTCGACACGAGCTGGCCGGTGCACTGCGCGGCGGAAACGTCGGGCGCAGCGTTTCACGAAGCACTGACCGTCGACACCGACGAGATCTTTAACAAGGGCGAGTACGCCGCGAGCTACAGCGGCTTCGATGGCGCTGCCGATTCCGACGGCACCCCGCTTGCCGACTGGTTGCGGGCCCGAAACGTCGTTGACGTCGACGTGGCCGGCATCGCCACCGACTACTGCGTGCGGGCGACCGCAATCGATGCGTATGCGGCTGGCTTCCAAACACGCGTGCTCCTCGACCACTGCGCAGGCGTCGCAGCGGAGACCAGTGAGCAGGCCACGCACGAACTCGCCGAGGCGGGCATCACCCTCGTCGCCAACTGACAAACGGCGCGTTCTGTGTGCAGTTCACCCGCTCACAGCGGGACAACTGCACAAATTTGTGGCGGCTCGGTTGCTCCTGGCGGCGGAATGCAACCGACCCCGCGGGCGTTTGGACTGCGTACGGTCTATTGCAGCGACGACGTGTCGTATCGTGACGCTGCGACTCGCTGGTGAACCAGCCGAGTCAATCGAGCTACCCGAGGTGTGCCTACGTGTCCCTTCCATCCAATCGCTTCAGCGCCCCGTCGTTCCTGACGGCATCGCTGCTGATCGTCGCCCTGTGCGCCGGCATGCTCTCGCTGTTCGCTCCGCCGGCAGCAGCCCAGTCGACAGGAACCCAGTCGGGACCCGACTCGTGCCCCGAGGTATCGGGCATCACGTGTCAGGGCTTCATCACTGACGTGGATGGTGTGCTCGATGATCGCCTCGCCGTCGAGGAAGCGGCCACCCGGATCGTCGACACCTATGGCCACGAGGTCGCGGTCGTGCTGGTCGGCGATGCGCCAGGCGGGGCCGAGTCGCTCGCTCGCAACATCGGCGAGACGTGGGTGGTCAAGGATCGTGACGGCCAAGCCGGTGGCGTCGTGGTGGTCGTCGATACCGAGAACAACAACGGCTGGATCACCGCCGGCCCCAACGTGCAGAACGTGATTCCAAGCAGCTCTGTGGTGTTCGGCACCGCTGGGCCAAGCTTCCGCAACGGCGACTGGGACGCTGGCGTGGCTGCGATCCTTGGCACGCTCGAAGCGTCGTTCGAGAACGAAGTGCGCGGTTCTACTGGCGGGTCAAGCGGCGGGACCGTACCGACGAGCTCCGAGCCGAGCACGAATGTGAACCTGTTGCCTTTGGTCCTGTTCGGCGGCCTCGGCTTTGTCGCATTCGCAGGCCGCGGGTCCAGCAAGAGCCGCACCCGCACCCGCTCAACCGAGGTCGACCGTCGCGGCCAAGAAGTCGACGATGTGCTCGATCGTCTCGAGACGAATGCCGCCGACCTTCCCGACCTGCGCCGCTACGAAGTCCCCGAGCCTCCGGTGACTGGCGAGCTGGCCTTCGCCGATGCGACCGCATCGCTGCAGAGCATTGCGAATCGCCGACCGTCATCAGACGACGGCACCTTGCGGGCGTTGTGGTCGCGCGACCTGCTCGATGTGATCGACGCGAGCCGGCTCGAAGCCGACACCGAAGTGCCGCTGGAGATGCGGGCGACCGACGATGCCGAGCTGCTCGACGACGCCGTGCAAGACGCCGCTCGCGAAGCGCTCGCGGTGCGCAAGGGCGACGCAGACAAGTTCCAGGTCAAGCTCCGCGAGCTCGAAGGCCTGGTTGCCAGTGTGCGTCCATATCGCGTGGCTGAGGCCCGCCGTCGCTTCGGCCAAACCGTGCTCGACCGGGTCGTGCCGACGAGCTTTGGCGCCGCCGTCGTTTCTGACCGCGGCGAGCGACTCATCAAGGCCGCCCCGGTGATCGACGCAGAGACCATCGATCAGGCACTGGTAGCGCTCGACGCGGCGTACGACGACGCGCAGTACAAGGTCCGCCGCCTCGACGTCATCCACGATCGTCTTCCGGATACGGCAGCTCGCCCCGCCGTGGCGGCAGCGCTGACAGACCTTGACGACGATCCCGCCAAGGCCGTTGAGCGGTACGAAAAGGTGCGCCGCGATCTGCGCTCGAAGTCGGGTCTGTTGGAACGAGATCGCCTTGACGTCGACGCCATTGCCGCGCTGCTTCTGCTGAATCACGACGAGTTGTCGGTCGGCGAGTTCGTCCAGCTCTATCGCCATCACCGCGAACGTGGCCTCAAGCCCGCGATGGCCGTGGAGTACGGCCTGGCTGGGCTGACGACCGAGCGCGAGATCGCTCGTGTCCGCCAGTACGCCGACGGCGAAGGCATCCCGGTGGCGATCGTCGCTGCGCTCATGCGCAACCGTGACGACGGTATCGAGGTCTACAAGATGCTTGAGAAGGACCTCATCCAGCATGACGTGAAGGGCGAAACCCGCCGCACGATCGCTGGTGTGTTGGCCGCATCGCTCGAACCGGCTCAGGCCGAACGACGTTGGCTCGATGCCCGCAAGGCGCTCGCCGACCTCGGCCTGGTGGGCTCCTATGCCGACATCGCTGCGGCGTTTGGCGCGAGTGATGCTCGTGGCCCTCGCCAGTTCGCACTTGCTTACGCAGCCCAACGTCAGGCGCTCTCTCGTTCGTCGATCGACGACGCCGATCGTTTCGCACCCGAGTTGGCCCACACCGGCACCAGCGGCCAGAACGACACCTGGACCGGCGCACCGCTGCCGGCAACGCTTCGCGGCTTCGACCCGTTCACGTTCTTCTACCTGCACTGGATCTCGACCGCCGCCCACACGGGTCGTGTCGGTTGGGAACCCATCTACAGCGACCAGTCCTGGTCCGGCGACCGTGACTCCTGGTTCGGCGGCGGCTTCGGCGCTGGCGGCGGCAGCTTCGGTGGCGGCGGCGGTTCCAGCTGGGGCGGCGGCGGCTGGAGCAGCGGCAGCTTCGGAGGCTTCGGCGGAGGCTTCGGTGGAGGCTTTGGCGGTGGCTTCGGCGGTGGCGGCGGCGGCAGCTGGTAAATCGCGCAGTCTCTCGGGTAGCTGCCGGCGGCAGCTGGTAACTCGCGCAGTCTCAGGGGTAGCTGCCGGCGGCAGCTGGTAACTCGCCCAACCTGGAGTTAGCTAGGGGGCTGCGTTGGTGGCGAGGGCCTGCACGACGTAGTCCCAGATACGGCGCTTCACACGGAGGTCGTTCAGCTCGGCGCCGATCTTTGCGATCACCGGGTCCGGGCTGTCGGGAATGCTGACCTCGTCATCGGTCGCGGCCCGACGACGGTTGAGTTCCAAGCTGAGCATCAGCTCGAGCCGCTCGCGATCGAGCACGTACTCGCGGTGCGTCAAGCCGTACCGGTCCGCCTCGGTGGCGGCGGCCAGCTCGGCTTCGTTGCGGGCCAAATCCGCTGCCAATCCGTCGATGCGCTCTTCGAGGTCACGAAGGATCGTGGCCTCTGGTCGTGAACGGCTCGGGCCAACCCGATTCTCGATCGGGGTGCGCACTGTCACCGATGGTTCGGCCGCAGGCTTCGGCAGTGCCGGAAGGTTAAGCACGGTCGTGACGATTGCGCCGGGATCGATGGATTCGATCGTCCGGCGACGACCACCGTCAAGGTCCGCCACTTCGATGGAGGCAGGCAACTCGGCGCTGACCGACGACGGGTTGTAGAGCCGCAATGCCGCCTCGTTGCCATCGAAGGTCAAGGTCGAGGCTGGCACTGGCGCTTGAAACGCTGACCACGACGATGGACCGTCATGGTCGCCAGAGACTTCAGCGATCGTTGGCGGGTTCTGGAAGTACTCGTTCTCGCTCCGCACCTCGGCCAGACCTGTCGTCGTGACGAAGCCGAGATGATGCTCGACGAACCGTTCGCTTCGAGCTCCAGGCACGTACATCGCAGGGCCGGCATCGCCGATGCGATAGCTCAGGCCAGTAAGTGCGAGCCACTCGACGGCTCGACGAAGTGCGACGGTGATCGTTCCCGTCGCTGTCGTCCGGTACGAGCGCAGGCCGCGCGCCAGCACCGCCCGCGTCCAGGTTGTGTCACCAAGGGCGACGAAGTCATGAAACGGATACTCGGTAACGAGGCCCGTCTCGCGTTGGCCCATCAGAATGGCGCTCAGCTCGGCATCGATATCGGGGCCGAAGAGATCGTCGGCTTCGTGGGGTCGTTCGACGACATCGAACGGCATGCCCGCTCGAACGGTCGTCGAACGGATGCCGGTTTCGAATTCGGCATCGACTCGGAAGCCGACGCCGGTCGAATCGAGCCGCACGGTGAGATCGACCGTGGGGCCTTCAGAGAATCGAGCAATGACGTCGGCGCTGACCGAGATGTTGTCGTTCTCGAACTGCCATGTGGCAGCGAGGCTGGTGTCGAACTCGCTGCGATCTTGGATCGTCGGGTTGCCGATCGACGTCAGCTCGCCGAGGACCTCGCCGGGTTCGCTCGAGTAGGTGTCGCCCGAATCTGCACGCACCACGAGCCGCACGATGCGATGTCCGTCGACGAAGATGCCGTCAGCATCGACATGCGCCTGATAGTGATCGTTGGCCCACTCGAAACGGTCGATGGACTCGTTGACGGTCTCGACAACAGCTGGCTCGTCGACTGGAGCGACGCCGACACCCGACGTGGCGAAACGTAGTGCCTCGCCCGCGACCCGTTGGACACGGGTGCTCGATGCTGGGTTTGTGGAGACGGCGTAGAGACCAGCGCGAAAACCGCTGAGCGCCAACGACGCGTGGACCCGCTGTTGCTCGTCAGCCCACTCGAGAATCTGGCGGTACGACCGCTCCATCCGCTCGTGGACCTGGTCGATGCTGACACCGCAGAGACAGTCGTGGACACCGTTCTGGAGCAATTTGCGGCTGGCTCGCTCGAGCGCCGCGGTATCGACTTCGGCTCCGGCGTGCCGGGCAAGAACTGCCAGCGGTTCCACGACTCGATGCAGGGCCCGTTCGGCGTCGTGATGCATGACTTTGAGATATGTGCGAGCCGACAGCGACCCAGGGAACGTCGAGCCGTACTTGCCTGACAGCAGCTCGTTGGCGATGACAGGTGCAGAGGCGCCGTGGTCGCGCACCGCATCGGCGTAGGTCGCTGGCGACGAGGCCTGAAGGCGGATCTGGTCAGGTACATCGCGATCGCCGTACCAGCGGAATGGGTCTTCGGGTTCGGTGTCGAGGTCATAGCCATCGAACAGCGGCAACGGAAGCGAGCCATAGTGCGGTTCGAGTTTGCGGGTTTCGGCCCGTAGACGATCGACGGCGATCTCTGGTGTCTTGGTGATGCCGTAGAGGTTCCGATAGCCGCCGAACAGGTTGATCGTCATCAACTCGGTTCCGTCGGGGCCCCGCCAGCGAAACACCGGCTCCATCTCGGGTACGCCACGCCAGACGTACGCCGCATCGAGCCCGACCTGGCGCAACAACTGGGGCGCTTGCGAGATATGTCCGAACGTGTCGACGAGCCATGCTGCGGTCGGGCGTCCGCCGTGACGCTTAGCGTCTCCCATCCCGTACAGCAGGTTGCGCACGTGCAGCTCACCGCTGACCATGCGCCAATCGGGTTGGCTGTAGCAGGGCCCGATCTCGAGCTGGCCGGCAGAGATGAGTTCGCGGACCCGCGGCTCGTAGTCCGGGTGATTGCCGAGCAGGTCTTCGATCGCAAGCGTCTGGCCATCGAACAAGAACTCGTAGTCGCTGTTCTGCTCGGCAAGATCCTCGAGTGAGTCGACCAGGGCAGGTACCCATGCGGTCGTGTATTCCTCGGTGAGGAACCACTCTCGGTCCCAATGCGTGTGGTTGATGAGATGAACGTCAGGCATGGTGCTCTTGGGTTGGAGGGGCGTCTCTAAATCAGTCGGCAGGTTCGGCCGAAGATTCACGAATGACAAGTTCGGTCTGGATACGGCGTTGGGCCTCGACAGGGTGTCCGGCATCGACCGATTCGCACAGCAGTTGCACGAGAGCGGCGCCAACTTGCGCAGGTGACTGGCGGACCGTCGTCAACGGCGGGTCCACCTGGCGGGCAGCTTGGATGTCGTCGAAGCCGATAATGGTGAGGTCGCCGGGCACGTCGAGGCCGAGGTCATCGGCAGCTTGGAGTGCGCCGAGTGCGAGCAAGTCGTTCATCGCAACGATTGCGGTCGGGCGTTCGCCGGCAGAGGTAAGCAACGCGTGCGTGCTTTGCTGACCGGAGCCTTCGTGGAAACCGGACTCGATGATCGAGGAGGCGCTCAGCTCTAATCCACTCGCTTCGGCGGCACGTCGGAATGCTTCGAGGCGAGCAGTACCGACGGCGAACCTCGATGGCTCGGCCAGGCACGCGATACGCGAGTGACCGAGTGAGAGAAGATGGTCGACCACCGGGTCGAAGCAATCGGTCGAGGCCTCGACCGTGCCGAAGCCGTCTCGCCCGAGCGGGCGACCGAACGCGACGAACGGCGTCTTGGCACGGAGCAGAAAATCGACGCGTGGGTCGTCAACCGTCGTACGCAAGACGACAAACCCGTCGACTTGCTGATCGCGTATCGCTGCGTCGTAAGCGTCGGTCGGCGCGGCGTCGCCAGGGTGGGTGGAGAGCGCGAGTTGGAGCTGCGATGCGCTCGCCTCGGCGGCCATCGACGTGAGCATCTCGCCAAAGAAGGGATCGCTGAAGCGCAGTGAGTCGTGGGGGAGGATGATCCCGATGGCGCCGCGACGCGCCCTTGGGTCTTTGAGCCGCCGGGCTTCAAGATTCGGGGTGTAGCGAAGTTCGGCTGCGACCCGTCGAGCGAGTTCTTTCGTGGACTCGGCCACGTCGTCGTGATCGTTCAGGGCGCGCGAAACCTGGGTAATCGACAGGCCGGCCTTGGCGGCGACGTCTTTGAGCGTCGGGCGACTCACCGGGCGCCTGTTCCGAGCACGAGTTCGTCGGCTGGGTCGATCCAACGGATCTGTTCCGCGGGGAGCTGGAGCCACACGGTCTGCCCAGGTCGAACATCGAAGGATGGGTGCGTCGAGACCTTGAGCCGGTTGTCGCCCAAATCGATCGTCAGCAAATTCTGGGCGCCGAGGGGCTCCACAACGCTGATGACGACTTCGATGGCACCTTCGGCCGGTTCGGCCGAGGTGACCATGCTCTCGGCGCGAATGCCGAGCCGGATGGGCGCGTCGACGCGAGGCATGAGCTCGTCTGGCACCTCGCTCGTCGCCGGGATCTGGAACCCGTCACCGACTTCGGCGACCAGTCCAGTGTCGACCCGACGCAGGACACCATCGATGAAGTTCATGGGCGGGTTACCGATGAAGCTGCCCACGAACTGGTTCACGGGCTCGCTGTACACCGTGGCTGGCTCGTCGCACTGCTGGATCACGCCATCGCGCATCACGGCAATGCGATCACCCATGCTCAAGGCTTCGATCTGGTCGTGCGTGACATAGATCGTCGTTGCCTTGACCTCGCGCAGCAAGCGCTTGAGCTCAGCTCGCATCTCGAGCCGCAGCAGCGCATCGAGATTCGAAAGCGGTTCGTCCATCAGAAGGACCTCGGCCTGCATCGCAAGCGCTCGCGCAACCGCAACACGCTGGCGCTGGCCACCACTCATGTCCGCAGGACGCCGCTCAAGGAGATCCTCGATATGGAGCAGCTCGGCCGCTTCGTCGACGCGGCGTTTGATCTCGGTCTTGCTCGTCTTGCTCATACGCAAGCCAAAACCGATGTTGTCACGAACGGTCATGTGCGGAAAGATCGCATAGCTCTGGAAGACCATCGAGATCTTGCGCTCGCCCGGTGGCAGATAGGTCACGTCGCGGCCACCGATCAGGACCTGACCTGCGTCGGCCATCCCGAGGCCAGCGACGGCACGCAGAAGCGTCGTCTTGCCACAACCGCTTGGTCCGAGCAGGACCAGAAACTCCTGGTCATGAATCGTGAGATTGGCATTGCGCACCGCATAGGTGTCGCCGAAGACCTTGGAGACGCCTTCGATTCGGATCTCAGCCATGAGCGCTCACTTTGATACCTGACCCCACATGTTGAAGAGGTACTTACGAATGAAGAACATGAAGATGAGTGACGGCACCATCAAGAAGAAACCGCCGGCGAATTGGTAGGCATCGGACGATTCCGACAGCGAGTTCAGCAACAGCGCAGGCAGCGTACGGTTCTCGAGCGTCAGGACGCTGGCGGCGAAGACCTCGTTCCAGGACAGCACGAATGCGAAGACGCTCGAGGCTGCGATGCCGGGAAGCACGAGTGGCAACACGATGTGGCGGAAGCTCTGCAGGGGAGAGGCGCCGAACACTTGGCCGGCCTCTTCGAGTTCATACGGCACGCTCGCGAACACGCTTGCGATGACCAGGATCGAAGTCGGCAAGGCGAGCACCGTGTGCATCAATGCCACGCTGATGAGGCTGTCGAACATGTCGACGCGGATGAACAGCACCGCCAGCGGGATCGACAGCACGACGATCGGGAAGGCACGAACGGCCAAGATCGCGAGCCGGAACACATCGCGGCCCGTGAACAGGTAGCGGGCCACGGCATACCCCGCTGGTGCGGCCAAAAGTGTCGAGAGTACGAGTGCGAGCACCGCCACGATGAGGCTGTTGGCGAGACCTTCGGCAACGCCCTCAGAACCCAAGAAGAATCGCATCGTGCTGGTCGAGAACGGCACGAACGGCAAGACACTCTTGGGGTACGAGCGCACGGTCTCCTGGGTCGTGAACGCCATGGAGAACAAGAAGTACATCGGTACGAGGATCCAGAGCGAGACGAAAATCGCTCCGACGTAGGTGCCGATTCGGCCCCACGACATCGGCGCACGGCGCTCTTGGATCGGGGTCTCGTCGTCCATCACTGCTGGCTTTTCGGAATCGATGCTCATGTTGAGCTCAGCTCGTCTTGGGTGCGCACGGCCCGCAGATAGAAGAAGGCGCTTGCGATGGAGAGCAACAAGATGAAGACCGCGTAGGCCGACGCCACATTGGTGTTACGCAGCGCGAAGTACTGGCGATAGGTCTCGTTGGCCAGCACCGTGACGACCTCGCCGCCACCGAGCGCGATCACCACGGCGAACACCTGGAACGCCAGGATGGTGCGCAAGATCAAGGCGACCTGAATGCTGGGGCGAAGCAGCGGAAGCATGATGTAGCGGACTCGTTGCCAATAGCTGGCGCCGAACAGTTCGGCAGCCTCGAGCGTCTCGTCGGGAATGGACTGCAAACCGGAGACGATGATCACCATCACGATCGAGGTTGCTCGCCAGAGTTCGGCCAGCACGATCGCGGCGATGATCCAGTTGCGGGTGTCGATGCTCAGGAAGGAGCGCGGCTCGTCGATGAGGCCGATGCCTTCGAGGAACGAGTTGATGAACCCGTTGCCTGTGAACAGCGAGAAGAACAGGATGCCGACGGCCAAATCGGACATCCCCATCGGTATCGAATAGATGTAGAGGAAGATCGACGTTGCCTTGAGGCGGGCGTGGATAACGAGCGCCATCAAGGTCGCCAGCACGAACTGGACGGGCAGGATCAACACCATCAGCAACAGGGTCGTGCGCCATGCGGGACCGAAGAATCTGTCCTCGGCCATCTTCTCGATGAACCGGGAAGTGAATTGGCCCTCGGTTCCTCGGTCGACTCGGCCCAGCTCGCCTTCGCCGAAGATCTGGATGAATCGCGACGGGGCCCATCCCTCAAGCGACTGATCGACCTCGGTCTCGTCGTCTTGGGGGGTCACGAGGAACCAGAGCTCGAGGGTCGCCGTATCGACGATCCGCACCCGCGTCCGGGCGTCGAGCTTGGCGGCGGTATCTGCGGACTCGCTGGCCTCTTGGAAGAGCGTGGTTTGGGGGTCTGCGCCCGCGGCGAGCTTCGTTCGGACGGTTCCGGCGAGCGGTGTGCCGTCATCGGCTTCTTCGCGAATCCGGATGCGGGTCTCGGGCGCCCACCCCTCGACGGTCTGGTCGTTGCTGTCCAACGCGCTGACCTTGAACCACTCTTCGGTCAAGAGATCGCTGGTGAGCTCGCCGTCGATCAGGTTCGCCCGTTGGTCGAGCACGGTCAGTCCCGTTCCTTGCGGAAGCGTGCCGAGGGACTCGGCCTCGATGCCCGGATCCTCGAGCAACGGCAGCACGGCTTCGTCGTCGTAGACCGCGAGGATCAAACCCTGGACCATCGGATAGCCGAAGAAGGCCGCGAGAAAGAGCAGCGCTGGCGCGATCAGCAGGTAGGGCGTGAGCGGCCGGCGCCGCTTGACCGTGGGAGCAACCATGTCAGGAGTCCATACTGGCGCACGGCCGCTTCCTGCCCACCGGATGGCAGGCAGGAAGGACCGTGCGTCACTCTGGAGGGATCAGAGGATCAGCCTCGGGGCTTGACGATGCAGGGGCCGTCGGTGATTGGGTCGGGGTCCCAGCAGGGGGCACCGGTCTCGTCAAAGAGGGTCTGCAGATTGTCGCCTTCGGCGTCGAGCGCCGATGCCGGGTCTTCACCGTCGATGACGATGCGGTCGAAGGCGTTGCGGAAGATCTGGTTGATCTCGCCGCCACGATCGCCCAAGCCGACCGGCAGGAGTGCCGGCAGTGCGTCGGGCGATGCAGCCTGTGCGGTGACCGTGTCAGCCTCGATCTGCACACCTGCAGGCAGGTCGGAGAAGTCGACGCCGCTGACCACGGGGTAGAAGCCGAGCTGGGCGAGGACTTCGCCTTGGACGTCGGGTCGGGTCAGGTACTCGATGACGGCTGCTGCCTCGTCGGGGTTCGGAGCATCGGCAGGAACACCGAGCCCGAGGATGACGGGCATGAAGCCGCG
>CALDGN010000288.1 GCA_937942965.1 uncultured Acidimicrobiales bacterium
GAGTCTTCGCCTTCGGCAGTGGGCATCCGCCAGGTCTCGACACGAGCGCCGCCGAGGTCCAGTGCCCAGAGGCCGCGTGGCTCGTCGTGGGTATCGCTCAGATAGGCATCGGCGAAACGCGGTGGCGTGTAGCGCAGCGTGATGTCGCGATAGATGTCACGCCACGTGTCGTCATTGCCAACGTCGTGCACGAGTTCGGCTTCGCCGCGGGCGACGACCTTGCGCAGGGAACCGACGGACTCGTCGATGGTGGCACAGACCTTCGCGGACTGACGCAGGTGGTCGAACCATTCGGACTTCGCTCGGGGCGTGAACCAGATCTTGTTGTCTCGGGCGAGGAACCAGATCGGCACGACTGATGGCATGCCGTCTGGGTCGACGGTGCCGAGCCGGAGCAGGTGGCCTCGCTCGTTGAGGAACTCGTCGACTTCAGCCGATGTCATCTTGGGCATAGCCCGAATCTAGAAAGCCGCGTCGTCGAGCTGGTACTCGAGGTTGCGTTTGGTTAGCGGGGTGCGGGCCTGAAGTCCGGGTGGGCGATCGACCACAGCGCCGCTGAGCGTTCGGCGCCCGTGCGTCCGCGTAGGTCGGCGAGGCCGAATTCGGTGACGACGGTGTCGACCTGTGTGCCTGGCACGGTCGCCGGGGCTTGAAGCGATTCCACGATGCGTGATCGTGTCCCTCGTGCCGCAGTCGACGGGAGTCCGACGAAGAATCGCGCCGTGTCGATCGCGGCGACGATCGCCGCATAGTCAGGAGCGCCGCCCGGGCCGGAGACGACGCGGTCGCCCACGCGTTCGCTGTTGATCGAACCGTCCAGGGCGACCTCGATCGCAGAGTTGACCGCACAGAAGTTGGGTAGCGGAGCGAGCGCGTCGAGACCGTGGGTGATGGTCGGCGGGACCATGACGACGTCGGGGTTGCCATCGACCCAGTCGAAGAGTCGTTTGGTGCCGAAGATGCCGGCGGTCACGATCTTGCCGGGGAAGACAGGGTGGTCGGCCCCAGTGAGTGCGCCGGATTCGGCCAGCTCGATCACGCCGTCGGCGATCATGCCGCTGTGGAGGCCGAGGTTCTTGTGGCCTTGCAATTCGCGGCAGAGGACGTCAGGAACTGCGCCCAGCCCGAGTTGGAGCCACGAGCCATCGGCGATCTGCGCGGCAATGAGCGTGCCGATCGCTTCGGTGGTGTCGTTGCCGTGCACGGGCGGAAACTCGGCGAGCGGATGGTCGGCTTCGACGAGCAGGTCGATCTCGTCTCGCTCGAGCTCTGATGCCCCAAACGTGTACGGCATCTGTGGGTTGACCTGAGCGACGACGAGATCGGCGGCGAGCATGGCATCGAGCGTCGCGACAGTGTTCACCCCCAGGCTGAAGCGACCGTCGGGACCCGGCGGGCTCACGTGGATGAGTGCGACATCGATGGCCAAGGGGCTGCCGGGCGCCATCTGCGAGGCCCAGGTGCTGAGCGGCGACGCCGCCGAGGTGTACGCCCCGCCATCCATCATTGGTTTGAGCGCGCCGTTTGGCTGCAGCGATGTGATGAAGAACGGCGCGCCCGGGTGTTCGAACACGGCGATCGGTTCGATGAGATAGTCGGCGACGAGATCCAGCCGTGACCAGCGGCCGTGGTCGTCGGCCATGGCGCGAAGCAGTGCAAGCGGCACTGCCGTGGCGCCCGAGCAGTACACCCGTGCGTTGTCCGGAATCTGGGCGATCGCATCGGACATCGACGCCGAGCGCCCGGCGCGGCCTCGTCGCTGTGCGCGCATGGTTAGAGGAGGTCGCCACCGCAGGCAGCGGCGGTGGTGCCGTCGCGTTCGAACGCCTTGATGACATTGCGGCCGGTGCGCCACTTGTGCACCTCGTCGGGTCCATCGACCAGTCGCTGGCTTCGGATCGACGTGTACCAGTCGGCCAGGGGAGTGTCGCGGCTGTAGCCGAGCGCGCCGTGCAGCTGGAGCGCAGTGTCGACGACCTTGTGGACCATGTTGGCCAGGAAGACCTTGGCGATGCCGTTCTCTTGGCGGATGTCCATGCCCTTCTCGGCCTTGTAGGCGATGTGGAGCAGCACGAGGCGGGCCATGTAGAGCTCGCTGGCGCATTCGGCCAGCATCCACTGGACGCCTTGGCGGTCGGCGACGCGCACGCCGAAGCTGGTGCGGCTCAGCACATGCTCGGTCGCCAGGTCGAGCGCTCGCTGGGCGCGGGCAACGTTGTGCATGCCGTGGCGCAGTCGGCCGTAGGCCAGCCGATGCTGGCCCATGTCGAAGCCGCCGCCTCGGCCACCAAGGATGTTCTCTTGCGGCACAACGAGGTTGTTGATCTTGACCTCGGCGTGGGTGGCGCCGAGCGAGTCGGTGATCTCGTCGTGGTAACCCATCACGTCGATGTTGCGGACGATTTCGTAGCCGGGGTTCGGCAGCTCGACGATGAACGCGCTGAACTGGCGGTGGCGTTCGGCGTCAGGGTCGGTCTTGGCGATGACGACGGCCAGATCGGCGACGGAAGCCGATGAACTGAACCACTTCTCACCGTTGAGGACGTAGTGATCGCCGTCGAGTTCGGCGGTGGTCTGCAGGCCGGTGGCGTCGGCGCCACCCGGGTCCTTTTCGGTCATCGAGTAGCAGATGCGCATCTCGCCGTTGAGCAGCGGGGTGAGGTACTTCTCTTTCTGGTAGTCGGTGCCGAGTTGGAGCAGCGACAACATGGTGGCGTCGTCGGGGCCCTGTGTGTTGAGAGCGAGCGCGCCCAGGCGGCTTTCGCCGAGTTCCATTTGAACGAGTGCGTTCGCAAGCGGGCCGAGGCCCATACCGCCGTGCTCGGTCGGGATGAAGGGACACCACAGGCCCTGCGCCCGGGCCTTCGTCCGCAGCTCACCGAGAATCTCATCGAGTGGTCGGTTGCCGAGATCCGCTTCGGCGGGGATGCACTCCTCGTGAACGAACGTGCGCACCTTGGCACGAACGGCCTTGGCGTCTTCGGGAATCTCGAAATCGATCATGGGCCTTGATAGCCCGCAGCTCGGCTGGGTGCGTAATTCGAGGAGTGCGGTCCGCTCGACGTCAGTTGGTTAATCTGCGCCGGTGAAACTCGGCCTCGCAGTCATTGTTCTCGGACTGGTCTCCTTCGTCGCGGGGCTGCTCTCGGTGCAGGGTGAACTGAAGATCCAGCCGGAGACGTTGTCGAGTCACGGCTCCGGGACCTGTGCTGTCGCAGAGGATGCGACGGTCGTGTGTTGGCCGAACATTCGCGGCGGCGACCATGGTGGCGTGTACCGGGTTGACGGCCTTGACGATGCTGTTGCGGTCCAGCCTTGGGGCAGCGCAGCATGCGCGGTCCATCGTGATCGAACGGTTTCGTGCGGGCCGCTCTGGTTTGCGCAGGACTTTGCTGATGGCCTTCCGCTCCAGATCGCCGGGCTTGTCGATGTCGAGAATCTCGCTGCGAGCGATGGAGGGCTTTGTGCACAGTTCGGCGATGGGACCGTGGGCTGCGCACGTGGAACCTCGCGCCCCGCAGTCGTCGCCCCGCTGCCGGGCGTCGACGACGCCATAGACGTCGCCGTGAGTTCGCGGGCCGTGTGCGTCCTTCGCTCGAATGGCGAGGTTGGGTGCCGAGCACTTGCCGACGATGCCGAGCTGCGACGGGTCGTGTCGGGGGCGACGTCGCTCCTGGCCGCCGACGTTGGCTTCGGCAACATCGAGTTCATGTGTGCCACGTTTGCGGAGGGAGTCCCGCAGTGCTGGTCTGCGATGCCTCCCCAACCAGCCCTGCCTTTCCCGGTTACGGGGATGCAAGACGTCCAAGCGCTGGCGAACCCCTACGGCAGCGTGTGTAGCGATGCGGCCGCGCAGCAGTGCTTCCGGTTCAGCGATCGGAGGGTTGCTCGCATTCGTTATCCAGCACCTGTCGACGCGGTGCTCATCGCAAGCAGCGACTTGCACAACTGCGCGTCGCGAGCCGATGGCACCGTGCAGTGTTCGGGTCGGCTCGGCGGCCGCTTAGGCGACGTCGACGAGCGGGTAACGATCCCGCAGCGCGACTTCGGCGGAGTAGCAGTTCAGTGGTGGAGGATTGGCACGGCTGCGTTGGTTCTCCTCGGTGTCAGCATGGTCATATCCACCTACTCGCCGCACTTCCGGCCGGTCTACGAGGAGTAAAGCGGCTCGCCGAGCGGCGGATGCTGTCTCAGTGGTTGCGGAATGCCTGGGGGTCGCCGGTGGCGGGTTCGCTCGCCCAGGAGCGGGGCGTGGTCCCGAAATGGCGCTTGAACTCACGGCTGAATTGGGACGGGCTGCCGTAGCCGACCTGGTTGGCGGCCTGTGAGATCGTCTGGCCGCCAGCGATCAGCATGGCGGCGTCGTTGAGCCGCAGGGCCTTGAGGTAGCGAAGCGGAGACAGGCCGGTTGCCGTACGGAAGTGACGGTCGAAGGCCGCCCGGCTCATACCGGCGCGCTCGGCGAGGTCTTCGACGGCGAGCCGCTGGTCCAGGTTGTTGCGCATGTGGATCAGCACGTGGGTGAGCTGGTGGGTCGGTGCGCCGAGGGTCTCTTGAATCGAGGGACCAGCGGGGCCTTCGACAATGGC
>CALDGN010000289.1 GCA_937942965.1 uncultured Acidimicrobiales bacterium
GATGCCGGGCGGCATGCTCGAACCGGACGAATCGATTGTCGACGCGGCCGTGCGCGAGGTGCTTGAAGAGACGGGGCTCACGGTCGAAGTGACCAGGCTCCTCGGCGTGTTCCACTGCGCTCGCACGTCGGAGGACAGCTACGGCGTGAACTTTGTGTACGAGGCGCGCCCGGTCGCTGGCGAGGTCACGACGAGCGACGAACATCCCGAAGTCGTGTGGCTCACGCTGGCCGAGATCGACGACCTGCATGCGCAGGGCCTGGTCCGCGGCGGACACGCACCGATTGCGGTGCGTCGCAGCGATCAGAACGAAGCGGTGCCCGAGGGCGTCATCACCGAGGTGCTCGCCTCGGACTGAGGCGCACTGGCGCCGTCGATGTAGCGCACCGAGGCCCCGCCAACAGCTCGCACACGATCACCTGGCAGCAAGACACCGGTGACGTTGCACGGGTCGACGGCGTGGATGTCGGTGACGCGTCCGGTCTCTTTGCTCTTGCGGGATTGACGCAGCGTCTGGATGGCTTCGACCGAGGCGTACTGCTCGCCAGCGAAGCCCTTGACGAAGCGGCCGCCGCGGATCAGCCCACGGGCTTCGAGCCGGCGGAACGCCCACAGGACTTCACGCCACGGGACAGCCAAGGTCTCGGTCATCGCCAGGTCGCGGAACACGACACCCCAGCGGGCGAGGAGCTGCTCGGCAACCGCCTCGGCCAGCTCGTCGGGGTCTTCGATGTGCATGGGTGGCGGGAGCAAGGCCCAGCGGCCTTCGCTGCGCTCGTGGCCAGCAGCACCACGGCGGAGACCTCGGCGGCTGAGTGAGTGGCGAGCCGAACGGGGCTTACGGGCGGAGAACAGTTTGCGGACGGCGCCGAAGCTGTCGGCGGTCACGAGGCCAAGGCCAACGGCTTGCCACAGCGCGTCTTCGATCTCGCCAGCTGGCGCATCGATCTCGTCGCAGAGTTCGGTGTGGAACCGTGCGCCTCGGGATTGGAGCGAATCGACGATCTGGCCGACGAGCCCAAGCTCGGAGCAGCCAGCATCGGGGCAGGGAGCGTCAGCGTTGAGTCCTCGGCCCGCTGCCAGGAGCCAGCCGAAGTCGCCTCGAGTTGTCAGCGTGACCTTGGTGGCTCGAGAGGGCGCGAGGCGACGGGGCCCGGATGCTGGATCGGTGTCGTCGGTCTCCTCGGCATCGAGGACCGCGTCGTCAGCCTCGGTGAACTCGACCTTGGGCGGGGAGAGGCGGCCCCAGACGACCTCGCCGCCGAGGCAGAGCTCGTCGAGCCACTCGGGCTTGTAGTCGGCGACCCGGTCAGCGAGGACCGAGTCCCAGGATCCGGCCGGAACCTCGTAGCCCTGGAGCTGTTCGAGGACCGACAACAGGCCGGGCCGTCCACGCACCTGGGTGCCGGCCGCGAGGTGGTGCCACTCGAGCAAGAACTGGACGAACTGTTGGGTCGTGACCGGTTCGATCTCGCGGCGGCGCTGCTTCTGTGAATAGATGTGGATGCGAGCGAGTAGCTGGCGGGCGCACCACTCGGTGTCGGCGCCTTCGCTCGGCGACCAGGCGCCGCGGATGGCGAAGCCGGTGCCTTCGAGCGCGACGAGTGCGATCCCGACGGAGCTGACCTTGGCGCCACACAGCTCGGCGAGCAACTCGGTCGTGATTGGTCCGGTGATGTTGAGGTGGCCGCGCACCATCGTTTGCAGTGCGTCTTCGCCCGGGGTCGTGTCGGTACCGATGGCCTGGGCGGACTCGACAAGCTCGGTAGTCGTCCACCAGTTCGTACCTTCGAGCGCCACAACGACGGCGCGGTTGCGCTCGACGAGCTGATCGAACAGCGGCTGCCATGCCGCTCGGGGGCGAGCACGAACGAGATCGCTCAGCAGGTCGTGAAGCTCGTCGGCGGTGCGGACGTCGGGCTCGGCTTCGGCCCGAACTCGGTTGATCGCCGAGAGATCGACGCCGCCGATCTCGGTCAAGTCGACCGGCAAGCCGCGGCGCAGGGGGACTGCACGGGAGCGACGGTCGATGGCCTCGGCGTCGTCGAGGAACGTGAACGCTGGCCCGACCATGAGCTCGTGCGACAGCGGCGATGGCTCGACGGTGTCGACACAGGTGACGGCGAGGTCACCGGACTGCAAGCGGGTCGTCAGCTCTTGGAGCCCAACGACATCCATGCCCTCGTTGAGCGTGTCGAACATGGTCTGGCGCACGATCGGGTGATCGGGGATCTCGATCGGGCCGTTGATGTGCTCTTGGCAGCCAGCCGCCGACGGGAACGCTGCCGCCATCACATCGTCGGCTTCCATGCGCTGAATCGGTGGCGGATTCTTGCGCCCGCCCTTGAACCGCAGAACGGTCAGCGAACGGTTCAGATTCCAGCGCCAGCGCGAGATGAACATCGGCGACGGCGGCACCAGCACGGCCTGGGTGAGCGTCTGGGGGACGGCCTCGGGCTTGAGGTAGTGCTTGACCTCGTCGAGCGGGAAGCTGTGCTGAGGGCCGAGCGACAGCACGACGGCGTCGTCGTTGGCGGCGGCTTGGAGTTCGAAGTCGAAGTTCACACAGAACTTCTTGCGCAGCGCCAGGCCGAACGCCCGGTTGATGCGCCCGCCGAAAGGGGAGTGGACGACGAGCTGCATGCCGCCCGTCTGGTCGAAGAAGCGCTCGATGACGAGACGGTTGGTGGTCGGCAGATCGCCGAGCACCTGCAACGATGCGGCCAGGTAGGTCACGAGCATCTCGGCGGCGATGTCGTCGATGCCGCAGCGTTCCTTGACCCAGTCGACGGCGGCCTTCATCGAGCCCTGGACCTGGCCCGCTTGTTCGGGCGTGGTGCCTTGGAGCCGGTCTTGCACGCCCTGGCGAAGCTCGGCGACCTCTTCGGACAGTTCTTGGGTGCGTGCGGGCGCTTCGCCCAGCCAGAACGGCACGGTCGGAGGCTTGCCGCCGGCGTCGACGACGCGAACCACGCCCGGCTCGATGCGCCGGATCTGCCACGAGTGGGTGCCCAGCAAGAAGATGTCACCGGGAAGCGACTCGGTCGCCCAGTCCTCGTTGACGCTGCCGACATACATGTCGTCAGGGTCGGCAATGACCCGGTAGTCGGCGATCTCAGGGATCGCGCCGCCGCTGGTGAGGCTGGCGAGGCGGGCGCCACGGCGACCTTCGATCTCGCCGTTAACACTGTCGTGATGGACGTAGGCGCCCTTGGGCCCGCGGCCGGTCACGATGCCCTCGGTGACGAACTCAAGGACCTCGTCGAATTGCTCGCGGGTCAGGTCGGCATAGGGAGCCGCGCCCCGCATGAGCTCGAACAGGTCGTCGACGTTCCAGCGCTCGGCGGCCGTCTCGGCCACGATCTGTTGCGCGAGGATGTCGAGCGGCGCGACCGGCGGGCGGATCGCATCGAGGCGTCCGCCGTGCACTGCCGAAAGCAGCGAAGAGCACTCGACGAGCGCATCGCGGCTGAGCGGGAAGAGGCGGCCCTTGGGTGTGCCAAGTCGCGTATGGCCCGAGCGGCCAACCCGCTGCAGGAACGTGGCGATGCTGCGAGGGGAGCCGATCTGGCAGACCAGCTCGATCGGACCGATGTCGATGCCGAGTTCGAGTGATGCGGTGGCGACGAGCGCCTTGAACTCGCCGGCACGGAGTTTGCGCTCGACCCGCTCACGGCGGGCCTTGCTCAACGAACCATGGTGGGCGGCGACCTTGTCTTCGCCCAACCGCTCGGCGAGCTGGTGGGCGAACCGCTCAGCCAGGCTGCGGGTATTGACGAAGACGAGCGTGGTGTGGTGCTGCTCGATCATCTCGGTGATGACGTCGAGCATCTCGCTGACCTGCTCGGCCGGCGCGAGGGCTTCGAGTTCGCCGTCGGGCAACACCAGCTCGAGGTCGAGCTCGCGCTTGTGGCCCGTGTCGACGATCTCGCACAGCGCGGTGCCGTCGGGCTTGGACGGGTTGCTTCCGACCAGCAGGCGGGCGACGGTTTCAACCGGTCGCTGGGTCGCGGACAGGCCGATTCGGACGGGGCGCTCAGCGCAGATGTGTTCCAGCCGCTCGAGCGTGAGCGTCAGGTGGGAGCCACGCTTGTCGCGGGCGACCGCGTGGATCTCGTCAACGATCACGGTGCGGATGGTGCGCAGGGCCTCGCGGCTCTTTTCCGCGGTCACCATCAGATACAGCGACTCGGGTGTGGTGACGATGAACTCGGGCGGGCGTCGCACCATCGAGCTGCGCTGACTGCTGGTGGTGTCACCGGAGCGGACGCCAACCCGCAGCGCCGGCGGCGTGTAACCGAGCTCGATGGCAATCTCCGCGATCTGGTCGAGCGGCCGCATGAGGTTTTCGCTGATGTCGACCGCCAACGCCTTGAGCGGCGACACGTACATGACCTGGGCCGTGTCGGGCATGAGCTTGCCCGCGTCGTGACGCTTGTAGAGCTCATCGATCGAGACGAGGAACGCAGACAGTGTCTTGCCGGAACCGGTCGGGGCCGCGACCAGCGTGTCATTGCCCGCGGCGATGCTCGGCCACGCCTTGGCCTGCGGGTCGGTTGGGCCCAGCGGGAACGTGCGGGCGAACCAGGTGCGAATCGCCGGATGAAAGTCGCGCAAGACCGGATCGATGATCTCGTCGTGCGGCGCCGGGAACGACAGCTTGAGCGGTGGCAGCTCGGTTAACGACATGGAACAGCTCCCATCGGTCCGAACCTAGTCGCGCGAAAACGAGCCGGTGGACGGCTTCTCTCGTATGGATGATGTATCACCGGGTGGCCTCCCCGATCGGCGTATGCCGATCCTGACAGGGGGGTGTGACAGGCTGGTTCGGAGCGTGATAATGACTACGTTCGCATCGACATGGGGAGTGCACCGATGACTGATCCAACGCCAGCCCATCCAATGACGGGCTTCGACGCGAAGTTCACGACACCTGAGGAGTACATCCTCGGCATCACGTTCGAGATCTGGGAAAGCGGTGGCGTGGACACGCTGCACCACTACTACGCGCCCGAGATTCCCGTTCGCTCGCCCGCTGGTGTCGTGATTGGCAACCAGGCCGTCATCGACGCCACCAACGAGACGCTGCGGGAGTTTCCTGATCGCCAGCTCATGGGCGAAGACGTCATCTGGAGCGATGACGGTGAGGGCGGGTTCTTGTCGAGCCACCGCATCTACTCGACCGCGACGCACCTGGCCGACGGTCTCTATGGCAAGGCCAGCGGGGCCAAGTTCCGCTACCGCATCATCGCTGACTGCGCCGCTCGCGAGAACGTGATTTACGACGAGTGGCTGATCCGGGACCAGGGCGCAATCGTCGCCCAGACCGGCGCGGATCCCCGCGACTACGCGGCCGCCCAGATCGAGTCCGAAGGCGGCGCCGGCGCCGCGATCCAGCCCTACGCGCCTGCAATTGAGCCAGGCCACGTCTACACCGGCACCGGCAACGATCATCCGGTCGGCCAACGCTATGGCGACATCCTGAGCTCGCTGATGGCCGGGCCGCTCGGCCACGGCAACGAAGCCAACGGCGGCCTCGCGTCTGGGGATGCCATCTCCGCTGGCTACGACCGGGCCGCCCACCTCGAGATCCCCGGCGCCATGAGCACGCACGGGTGGGCCGGCGCTCGGGCGTTCTGGTCTTCGCTTCGCG
>CALDGN010000290.1 GCA_937942965.1 uncultured Acidimicrobiales bacterium
TTTTCGTCGTGGTGGCTCGCCCAAACCGGCGGCGTCGATGCGCTCACGGTGATGGCGGCGCATGGCAACACGGGTTCGACCATGGAGCTCGGTACGGCCGTGATCCCGACCTGGACTGTGCATCCGTACGTGCTCGCCGGCCAGGCGCTGACCACCCAGGCCGCGATCGGCGGCCGGCTCATTCTCGGCATCGGCTTGTCCCACGAACCTGCCGTCGTCGATCGCTGGAAGATGACCTGGGAAAAGCCAGTGCGTCAGATGATGGACTTCTTGTCCGTCCTGCAACCGCTCATCGAAGACGGCAAGGCATCACACGACGGCCACTTCTGGAGCCTCGAGAGCGAGATTCCCCACTTCGAAGGTGAGCGACCCAAGGTCATGGTGGCCGCGCTCGGCGAGCAGATGCTCAAGCTCGCCGGACGACGCACCGACGGAACCATCCTGTGGTGCGTCGGCCCGAAGACGATCAAGGATCACATCGCTCCGGTGCTCAACGACGCCGCCGAGGCTGCCGGGCGCAATCAGCCTTCGATCGTCTGCTCGATTCCGGTCTGGGTCACCGACGATCCGCAGCCGGCGCGCGACTTCATCGCGCAGATTCTTTCGATCTACGCCGAGCTGCCGAGCTATCGCGCCATGCTCGACATCGAAGGGCTCCATGGCCTCGGGGATCTCTCGCTGGTCGGCAGCGAAGCTGAGGTGACCGAACGGCTCGGCCAGATCGCCCAGTCCGGAGCGACCGACTTCACGGCGGTACCCATGGGTGGCAACCCCGATGAGATCGCTCGCACCCGAGCGGTACTCACAAGCCAGCTCAGCTGAGTCCAACTCGGCGACTCGAGGCTCGCGATCGCGAGCACGCAAATGTGAAATCGGTCCTGGTGGGTTGACCTGGGCCTGACGCGTGCGTATCTTCCTAATTCCGACTAATCCGATCGGATTTACCCGATTTGTCGGGATTCACCGGAAAGATACCCATGACGACCCACCACAGCTACCCCGTCCACCTTCTTTTGCAGGGGCGACCTTGCCTCGTTGTTGGCGCGGGAAACATTGCGTTGCGCAAAGCCGCTGGGCTCGTGGACGCCGGCGCAGATGTCACGGTCGTCGGCCCGTGGGTCCATCCAGATTTCCAGCACATGCCGGTGACGATCGAGGCGCGCCCGTATCGAGAGGGCGAAGTCGCGGACTATCGGCTTGCGATCGCTTGCACCGATGACCCGGCCGTCAACCATCAGGTCTACGTCGAGGGCGAAGCTGCCGGCATCTGGGTCAACTCTGCTGACGATCCCGACAACTGCGCTTGGATCCTGCCGTCGGTCGCTCGCAACGGCGACCTCACGATCACCGCCTCGACCAATGGTCGCAGCCCGGCGATGGCGAGCTGGCTGCGGCGCCGATTCCAAGCCGAGTTCGACGAGCGCTACACCGAGCTGTTGGATCTGCTGGCCGAGGTGCGTGCCGAAGCACGAGCGCACTTCGGAACCAGCGAGATCCGCGGCTGGAACGAAGCGCTCGACGGCAATGGGGAGCGCGGGCTCTTCGACCTGATCGCCGACGGACGCGTCGACGAAGCCCGCGCTGTCCTCCGCCACGCACTCGGATTCGAAGACGCCAGCCAGCCCGAAGAGGTCAGCGTATGACCGTGCACCTCGTCGGCGCAGGCCCTGGCGATCCCGAACTCCTCACCCTCAAGGCAGCACGTCTTCTCGGGAGCGCGGACGTGATCGTGCACGACCGTCTTGTCTCCGCCGAGATCCTGGGGATGGCGGCTCCGTGGGCTGAGCTCGTCGACGTCGGCAAGGACCCGAACGGTCGCCGGACAACCCAGGAACGCATCAACGAAATCCTCATCGAGCGTGGTCGCTGTCACGACACGGTCGTACGTCTCAAGGGCGGCGATCCCTTTGTCTTCGGGCGCGGTGGTGAAGAAGCCATCGCGCTCCAAGGCGCCGGCGTCGCCGTCGAGGTCGTTCCCGGGATCACCTCGTCGATCGCAGGACCAGCGATGGCCGGTGTCCCAGTGACTCATCGCGGCACCTCGAGCGCATTCACGGTCGTCACCGCACACGAAGACCCTGCCAAGCCCGACGGCTTGAACTGGAACGCACTCGCCGATCTCGGCGCGACGCTCGTCGTGCTCATGGGCGCACGCCGCGCCGAGAAGATCCGAGGTCGGCTCCTCGAAGCTGGCATGGCCGGGTCGACGCCGGTTGCCATCGTCACCGAAGCGACCACCCCTCGCCAGCACGTCCGCTATCTCGAGCTCGACGAGCTTGGCGTCGAGCCCGTCGCCAACCCTTCGGTGATCGTCATCGGTGCCGTGGCTGGCTCTCCCGTGCTGACGTCGAGCGTTCTCCGATCAACCGTTCTTCAACCAATCGACGCCGCTGCCACGTCACTCCCCCACCAGACCACTGACTTCGAAGGAACCCGCGCATGAGCCCGCTCACCATCACCTCTGACGGCACCCAACCCCTCACGCTGCCCCAACCCGGAGACGAGCTGGTCATCGACCCTGCGATCCGGGCCGACATCGACAAGTTCCAAACCATGCTCGATGGCTACCTGGCTGGCGACATTGACGAGGACGTCTTCCGGGTGTTCCGTCTGACGAACGGGATCTATGGCCAGCGCCAAGGCGGCGAGAACCACATGGTGCGCGTCCGTATCCCCTACGGCGCCGTCAGCGCCGACCAGCTCGACACGCTCGGGCGCGTCGTCGAGCAATACAGCCGCGGCTGGGGCCACATCACGACGCGCCAGAACATTCAGTTCCACTACGCGCAGCTGCGTCAGATCCCCGAGATCCTCGAACAGCTCGGGGCGGTTGGCATGACGAGCCGCGAGGCGTGTGGCGACACCGTCCGCAACGTGCAGGGCTGCCACTTGGCTGGCGCCTGCCCGTTCGAGGTCATCGATATCAGCGCCTGGGCCGAGGCAACCAACGAGTACCTGCTGCGCAACCCCATCGGCCAGCGGCTTGCCCGCAAGTTCAAGATCAACTTCTCGGGCTGCGAGACCGACTGTGGCCAAGCGATGTTCAACGACGCGGGTGTGATCGCCGTAACCCGCACCCGTGAGGACGGCCGCGTCGAGGCCGGCTTCCGAGTGTTCATTGCTGGCGGCCTCGGAGCCTCGCCGCATCCGGCACTGGCCCTCGAGGACTTCACGGCTCGTGAGGATCTGTTGCCGACCGTCGAAGCGATCCTGCGGGTCTTCGAGCAGACCGGTAATCGCGACAACAAGCTGCGGGCCCGCATGAAGTGGGTCGTTGACGAACTGGGCTTCGAGGAAACGCAGCGCCGCATCCTCAATCAGCGACGTCTGCTGCCCGCATCGGCCACGTGGCCCGGCGGCATCCCCCAGATCGTCCTCGAGCGCGGCGACGAACCCGCGGGCCGCGACGCGACCGTTGAGGCCACGCCAGTCGGGCAAGGCGTCTCCGTCGCCATCGGTGGAAGCTCGCCGTACGCCCGCTGGGACCGTGCCAATGTCGTCCGTGGACTCGCCAAGCCGACCGTGTCGGCCTATGCATGGTGTGCGCTCGGCGATGTCACCGGCGAACAGTTCCGTGGCCTGGCCTCGATCATTCGCGAGTTCGGCGTCGAGGTTCGTGTTTCGAACCGGCAGAACTTCATCATCCGCGGCCTGACCGAAGACCAACTGCCAACCCTGTACGAGCGTCTTGTCGCGCTCGACATGGCCCAGCCTGGCGCCGAGCTGTCGCGCGATGTCGTGTCCTGCCCCGGTGCGGATACCTGCGGCCTCGCGGTGACCCAGTCCCGCGGGCTTGCCGAAGCAATCGGCGAAGCCCTCGAAGAAGAAGGCCTCGCCGAAGTCGGTGGCGTCCGGATCAATATCTCGGGCTGCATGAACTCCTGTGGGCAGCACCACGTGGCCGACATCGGCTTCTTCGGGATCGAGCGGCGTGCACACGGCCAGTCGGCTCCCGGCTACCAGATGTTGCTCGGCGGGTATGTCGGACAACAGCAGATCCATTTCGGCGACAAGGCACTACGTTTGCCAGCGAAGAGCGCGCCGCACGCTGCGGCCGCAGTGCTGCGTCGTTTCGTTGCCGAGCGGGTTGCGGGCGAGGCGTTCCGGACCTGGATGGATCGCGTCGGCGGCGCCCGTGAGATCGCAAAGGGACTCAAGGAGTTCGACGTGTTCCCTGCCCCCGAGGACAATCCCGACTTCTACATCGACTACGCCGAAACCGGCCCGTATGTCGCCGAGGTTGGCCAAAGCGAATGCGCGACCTGACCGAGTCCTTGGGCGATGTGTTCGCAGCGATCGACGAGGCGAACGCGAGCGACCCGAACGAGCTGACTTCTGGCGCCCAAGTATCGGGGCCGCGGGCTCAGATACAGGGACGCTTGGCCAGCGAGTGGCTGGAGCGCCTCGAGCCCAACGCATCTGCTGAACTCCAGGTCGCCTCGCGGGCGCATCATCTCCGCCGTTGGGAGCTGGCGCGAACCGACTACCCCGAGGGTCGAGCCGGCTATCTCCAGTGGCGCCGCGACAACAAGGCCCATCAGGCCGAGTCCGCAGCCTCGATACTGACCGAAGCGGACTGGTCCGAGGAGAGCATCGATCGTGTTCGACAGTTGCTCAGCCGCACCCGTCTACGCACCGACCCCGAGACGCAACTGCTCGAAGACGTCGCCTGTCTTGTCTTCCTCGAAACCCAGTTTGCGCCGATGGTCGAGCGGACTGAGCACGATCACATGGTGACGATTGTCGCAAAGACGCTGCGCAAGATGAGCGCAGCAGGTATCGAAGCTGCGGGCACACTGTCGCTCACCGCGGCCGGTCAACAGGTGATCGGAGATGCCGTGCAGACGCTGAGCCAGGACAACGGAGACGGTGCATAGCAACATGAGTGCAGATCAACCAGTTGGGTCAGACTCCTGGCGCGAGCAGACCAACCTGGTGCGTGGCGGTGTCGAACGTTCAGGGTTCGATGAGACGGCCGAAGCGCTCTATCTCACCTCGGGCTATGTCTATGGCTCCGCCGCCGAGGCCGAAGCCGCGTTCGCAGGCGAGCACGATCGCTATATCTACAGCCGCTATGGCAACCCGACCGTCTCTGTATTCGAGGAGCGGCTCCGCCTGCTCGAAGGTGCCGAAGCGTGTATGGCGACGGCAAGCGGCATGGCTGCGGTCTTCGCTTCGCTCGCCTCGGTGGTTCGCTCTGGTGACCGGGTAGTGGGCTCGCGGGCGCTGTTCGGATCGTGCCACGTCGTCCTGACCGAGATCTTGCCGAGATGGGGTGTCGAAACTGAGCTCGTCGACGGCCGCTCGCTCGATGCGTGGGAAGCCGCACTCGCCAACGGGGCCCGTGCCGTCTTCCTTGAGACGCCGTCCAATCCCGGCCTCGACATCATCGACCTCGCTGCAGTGAGCGAGCTCGCCCACGCGGCAGGCGCCATCGTGATCGTGGACAACGTGTTCGCGAGTCCGGTGTTGCAGAAGCCCCTCGAACTCGGCGCCGATGTCGTCGTGTACTCGGCGACGAAACACATCGACGGACAGGGCCGGGTTCTCGGTGGAGCGATCCTCGGCACCGAGGCGTACAAGGCCGACTACCTCATGCC
>CALDGN010000291.1 GCA_937942965.1 uncultured Acidimicrobiales bacterium
CTCGGGGGAAAGCACCGAACTGGCAACACTGATGGTGGAACGCACAAGGTCGACGAACACGATGCCGCCGAGGCGCAGCAGCGGAAGCAGACGGACGCCTCCTCGGCACTCGCCACCGATACCAGCGCCGAGCACGATCGCAGCGATCACGGTGCCGCTGGCGAGGTTGGCGATCGAGAAGCTGCCCCACAGGGCGCACCAGGCGGCGACGAGCAGCGCGCCCGTGAGCACGTGGCGGATACGAATCTGCGGCTTCATGGCGTCACCGTCCCGAGGACTTCGTTGATGTATTCGGTGGGCTCGAGCAGCTCCGTTGCCGCTCGTTCACTGAGGTCCCAGAGCGGGCCGGCGAGCGATGCGATCACGAGTGTCGCTGCGACACCGATGCCGGTCGCTCCCACAAGGAGCCGTCGGCGTGGTTCGGTCACTGGGGCTGCGGGGCCGCCGGGCGGGCTTCCCCAGAACACGGCCATCCAGATCTTGACCATCGACAGCAACGTGAGTGCGCTCACGAGGAGCGCGACGACCACGATCGGGATGGACGACGCATCGATGCCGGCGTCGATCAGGGCGAACTTTGCGACGAATCCTGAGAATGGCGGCAACCCGGCCAGGCTCAACGCCGGGATGGCGAACAGTACGGCCAGCACGGGGCGGCGGACCGCAAGCCCGCCGTTGTCGGACAGCCTCGACGTGCCGGTTTCTTCTTCGATCAGGCCGCCCGTCAGAAACAGCACGGTCTTGACCGGGATGTGGTGCACGAAGAAGATCACGGCGCCAGCGATGCCCGCAACCGAGAACAGGCCGAGCCCCATCAGCATGTAGCCGATTTGGCTGACGATGTGGAACGACAGGATTCGTTTGACGTCGTTCTGGGCGAGGGCTCCGGCGACGCCGACCAGCATCGTGGCACCGGCCACGATGAGGATCACCGGCTGGAGTGCCTCCATGTCGGTGAGCGTGTGGAAGCGCACGAGCACGTAGACGCCGACTTTGGTGAGCAGGCCAGCGAACACCGCGGTGACGGTGGTCGGTGCAGTCGGGTAGCTATCGGGGAGCCATGAGAACAGTGGGAATGCCGCCGCCTTGGTGCCAAAGACAACGAGGAACCACAGGCCGATACCGACGCGCACCGGCTCGTCGAGGTTGGGAAGTCGTTCGGCGAGTAGCGCCATGTTGACGGTGCCGGTCGAGCGGTAGACGACGGCGACACCGATGAGGAACAGCGCCGAGGCGAACAGGTTCATGACGACGTAGCTCATGCCCGAGCGCACCTGGGCGGCTTCGCCTCGGTGGGTGAGCAGCACGTAGCTCGCCACGAGGATCAGCTCGAATGCCACGAACAGGGTGAAGAGGTCGCCGGTGAGCATCGACAGGGCGACACCGCTCGTCAGGACGAGCAGCAGCGGCCCGGCGAGCTCGGGATCCGCAGCCCACGGCGTGCGGCGCTGACCCAGCGCGAACACTTCGACGACGAGGATCGTGGCGATGGCGACGATCAGCACCAGCGATGCGAACAGGTCGGCGATGAGCACGATCCCGAGGTCGGGGGACCATCCGCCCAACCGCACGGCGGTCGTGCCGTCGCTGATTGTGCGGGACAGCAGCACACCGGCGAGCGCCGTTTCGGCACCGAGTGCGCCGAGGGTGACGATGTCGCGTTGGCGAGCATGCTTGCGCAGCGCGAGCGTCAGGCCGGCGGCAGCGATGGGCAGGGCGACGAGGAGCCCAATGAGGGTTTCGGTGCTCATGGGGTCTCTGCCGCTTCCGCGTCGGCGAGTGCGCTGACGGCGCGGTCTTCGAGGTCATCCTCGACGAGGTCATCGCCGGTGAGCTCGTGTTGACGGCGAGCGAGGGCGAGCAAGAACAACGTCAGACCAAACGAGATCACGATTGCCGTCAGCGCAAGCGCTTGAGGCAGTGGGTTCGCCATTTCGGCACTCGTTGCGCGGTCGGCAAGTGGTGGGTCGCCGGCCGGTCCGCCCGAGGCGAGCAGTGCCAGGACAGCGGCGTGGCCGAGCAGGGCGAAGCCGAGCACGATCCGACTGAGCGATCGGGCGGTGATGAGGTGGACGCCGAACCCGACGAGCCCGGCGATCGCGAAGACAAGTGCCAGGCTCATTGTGCGCCTCTCGTCGAAGCGGGCGTCTCGATGGCGATGTCGTCGGTGCCCAGCCCGTCAAGGACGGCATCGACAAGTCCGACGACGATGAGCACGACGCCGATGTCGAAGATGGCGGCAGTGCCCGTCTTGACCTTGCCGAGCAGGGGCAGTTCGCCCGACCAGACGACCATGTCGAGCATGCCGCCGCCGATGGCAGCGGGCACGAGTGCGACGGCCGCAGCGACCATGATGCCGGCAGCCATCAGCTTGCTTCCGTTGACCGGGTGGTAGAGCCCGGCGACGGTGCGAAGTGACAGCACGGCGCCCAGCACGAGTCCGGCTGAGAAGCCGCCACCCGGTTGGTTGTGGCCAGCGAAGAAGAGATAGGCGGCGACGACGACGGCGAGCGGGGTCACCGCGCGCACGCCAACGGCGACGATGGGGGAGTGCACCGAGATCATGCGCGGACCTCCTCACGGGTCGGGGGTGAAATGGGTGTCTTGGCGGTCATCAGGGCAGGGCGGCCGAGGGCAATCACGCCGAGAGCAGCGACGGCGAGCACGACGATTTCGCCCAAGGTGTCGAGTGCCCGCACATCGGTGAGAATCACGTTGACGATGTTGTTGCCGCCACCCTCTTCGACGGCTTCGGTGACGAGCCGCTCGGTCGGAGGCGCCGTTGCGCTCGATGCGGCTCCCTCGGCGGCGATGAGTGCGGCCGCAACGCCAGCCGCGCACAAGCCAGCGACGAGCGCTCGGATCTGTTGCCACCTGGCGCCGGTGACGGGGAAGCTGCGCCGCAGCCGGCCGAGGCCAATCACGAAGCCGACGACGATGACCGTCTCGACAAGCAGCTGGGTCAGGACCAGGTCGGGTGCTCCTTGCACGACGAACAGGCCGGTCACGGCCAAGCCGACGACACCCAGGGCGAGCGCTGCGCCGATGCGTGAGTCGACTCGGGTACATCCCCAGGCGGCCAGCACGGTCGCGATGGCGAGTGCGAGCTGCCCGGGACTGTCGGCGAGCGGAAGCTCACCGACCGAATCGACTGCCGGGCGAACGAAGATCAGGCTTGCGGCTGCGATGACGAACGCCATGGTGACGACGTAGACGGGGAGTGAGCCGTGTTGACCTCGGGCTGTGATGCGCCGGGCGATGACGAGAGTCTCGTCGAGTAATCCGTCTGCTGCGTTGGCTCCAATCGTGCGGGGCACATCGAGCAGCATGCGGCTGCGGGCGACACCCAAGGCGGCGCCGACCGCAACGATGCCGGCCGAGACGAAGAACGCTGTTGTTGCTCCTGGCCAGTTGATCAGTTCGTAGACGTCGGCTTTGGGGTTGAGCGCCGCCGCGGCCCGAGTGATCGGCTTGCTTGCCGTGCCGTCGAAGAGCCAGCCGAGCACCGAGGCAGTGGCGAGTAGCGCTGCGGGAGCGGTCATCGCCATGCGGCGAGGGCGGACTGGGGTGTCAACGTTCGCTGCATTTGGGCCGGCGGTGTTGGGGCCGAACACACCGAGCAAGAAGTGCGCGGTGTACGCGACGGTCAGCACGGAACCGGCGATCACGGCAGCGCTAATGATCAGGCGCTCGGTGCCGGCGAGGCCGAGTGCAGCCTCGACCGCAGCTTCCTTGGCTGGGAATCCGACGAGCGGAGGCACGCCCGCCATCGACAACCCGCAGAGGGTCGCGACGACCGCGGCGACGGGCATCGACCGATGAAGCCCGCCGAGCTCGGTGATGTCGCGCGTGCCGGTCCGGATATCAACTTCGCCGACGATCATGAACAAGCCGGCCTTGAAGACGGCGTGGGCGGCCAGCACCGCAACGCCAGCAAAGGTTGCCTTGGCGCTGCCGACGCCGAACAGCAGAACGAGGAAGCCGAGCTGTGAGACGGTGCCCCACGCCAGGATGAGCTTGGCGTCGCGTTGGCGCAGCGCTCCGATGGCACCCCAGAACATCGTCGCGGCACCGAGGCCGACGGCGAGGTACGTGAAGGCGTCGGTGCCGCCCAGGATCGGGCTGACGATGGCGACGAGCACGACACCGGCCTTGACCATCGTCGCCGAGTGCAGATAGGCGCTCACAGGCGTGGGAGCAGCCATGGCGCCGGGCAACCACACGTGGAACGGGACGAGTGCCGACTTGGTCGCCGCCGCAACGACCAGCAGTACGGCAGCGACCGTGGCGGTCGTGCCGGTGACTGCTTCCATCTCGCTCAGCAGATGGGTGCCGGTGGCGTCGATCAGCACCATCATTCCCGCGAGCAGTATGAGGCCGCCGGCGCCGGTGATCATGAGCGCACGGCGGGCGGCCGTGCGAGCGCCCGATCCCGCATGCTTGTGGCCGACGAGCAGGAACGAGGTCACCGATGTGGCTTCCCAGAACAGGAACAGCGTCCAGACCGAGTCAGCCCATACGAGCCCGAGCATCGATCCGCCGAAGATGGTGAGCGTCGCCAAGAAGCGGCCGAGTGTCGGTTCGGGCGTGCCGAAGTAGCCGTGCGCGTAGATCACGATCAGCGTGCCAATCACGCCGATGGCGAAGGTCAGGAGCGCTGCGATCGGCGAGAGCTCGAAGTCGAACCCGAGCTGGAGGCCTTCAACCCACGTGAACGACGCCGCACGAGCAGTGTCCGGGTCGAGGAGTGCCGTGAAGCCCCAGACCGCTGCCGTAGCGGGCGCGAGCGCGGCAGCGACGACGGCGGTGACGCGGGATCGATTCGCCGTGACAACCGCGGCGATCGCCGCAGCTGCGTGGACAAACAGAATGACAAATGGCATGGGGGAACCCCCGGACGCGTGGTCCGATGCGAGGTAGGAGGGGTGGAGATAGCGGCGCGCAAGCGCCGATGTGCTTGCTGCTGCAGAGGCAACGCCAACAGCCAGTAATTCTGGCCTGGTCAACGGTGTTGAAGTGAGCTAAACCGCCGGAACTGGAACGGCTTGATTGTGCCGTCTGAATCGTGCCGAGCGGGGCTCGACAGCGCTAGTCGACGGCGACCAGCAAGTCGCTCACGCTATGGCCGTTTTCAAGCGGGTGGCGGAGCGGAATGTCTGCATTGACCTGATAGCGATTGCGTCGGCCAACTCGCTCACGAGCAACGAACCCAGCATCCTCGAGTTCGTGCAGGATCTTCTGCACGGCGCCGACGGTGATACCGACCGCGTAGGCGATGTCACGCTGTCGAAGCTCGGGGTTGCGATGCAGCGTGATGAGAACGTGGGCGTGGTTCGTCAGGAACGTCCATGACGGCACATCGGGTTCGGGGTCGCGCAGTTCCATCGGTGAGATCGTAGTCATTGGGACATGTCCAATTGAGTTGGCGTGTTGGAATGGGTGTGCTGGTCATCAGCGACCGGGTCTGGCGGTTCACCTCGGGTGCTCAGGGGACCGTCGACCGGAATCCGCAAGGGCGAGCGCATCAGGCAGCTACCAGTCGCTCGGCGTGGGGTCGAAGCTTGTCGAGTGAGCGCAAGATGCGACGGCGAACCGCTTCGGGGGTGACGCCGCGCTGGTCGGCGAGTTCCGTGAGCGTGCTGCCGTCGGAGCCATCGAGGCCAAACCGGGCGACGACGAGCGCCGCATTGTCCGGGTCGAGTTGTGCGAGGAGTTCACGGGCGATCTCATGATCGCGGGCGCTCAGTACCTGGTCGTCAGGTCCGGGCTCGGAACACGCCAACGTTTCGTGGGCGCCGGGGCTGTGTTCGCTGCCTGGCTGGGCGTCGAGCGAGTTGGCTCGCAGCATTGACGCTGCAGTGATATCCAGCGCCGACGGGCTTTCGGTGTCGGTGAGGTCATGGACCGGGTCGGCCCCGACGCGTCGAGCGTCATTGATCCGGTGGGTGGGGATGCGAGCCGCCGCAATGGTTGTCTCGAGTCCCCGCTGCATCGTGCGTCGCACCCACCAGGCGGCATAGGTGGAGAAGCGCCACCCACGGTCAGGGTCGAAGTCTTCGAGCGCCCGCTCGAGTCCAAGAACGCCATCGTGAATGACGTCCTGGCGGTCGAGGTGGCTGGGAATCGGAAACTTGCCTGCGAGGTGAACCACGAGTCCGATGTTGGCCTCGACGAAGTGGCGCTTGGCGGCCTGGCCTGTGGCGATGGCGGATTCGTCGCCGTCGAGTGATGTGCCCTGTTGGCGGCGGGCTTCAGCTGCTCGGCCGGCCTGAATCGTGCGGGCGAGTTCAACTTCTTCGGCTGCGGTGAGCAGTTGGCGGCGAGCCGAAGATACTGCCGTTGGTCGGCGATGGCCGACGCGATTTCGAGTCGAAGTCGATGGTGCGGGTCCCGTTGCCATGGGGGCATCTTAGTGCACCTCTTCTAATAGGCAACCTCCAATAGGTCTATTCAAAAGGTTTTTATGGGAAAGGTCTGTCGTGTTGAACTTTTCAGGTTGCACTTTTCCTGATGCTTCTTATGGTCGGTGCATGGCCATGATCACGGAACCCCATACGAGCTCCGGCGCCATCGACGGAGCATCCAGCAACCGCCAACCAGCAGCAGACGCGCCGATCGTTGTCGCGGTTGACGGTGGTCGAGAATCTCGAAGAGCGCTTCGCTGGGCGCTGCGGCGAGCGGACCAGCTCGGATGCGACGTCCGAGTGGTCACCGCCTACTTGCCGCCGACCGTCGTTAGCGAGACCGGCCCTGCCGTTGCTCGCAGCTACGCACAAGCCGAGGCAATCGCCCGGCAGCGAGCGCGCTTGGTGATCGAGATGGTCGCTCCCGGACGCAAACTTGAACATGTTGTGCAGGTCGGCGACGCAACCTCGATCCTCAAAGGCGAATCGCACACGGCCCGCATGATCGTCGTTGGCACACGCCGCCGTGAACGTGCCTGGCACCGCTGGCGCCCATCGTTGACGAATCGCCTGACGGGCCTCGCCGCCTGTCCGGTGGTCTCGATCGGAAGCAGCAACGCCTAGTCGTAGCGCCCCTGCACCGCGCTAGTGAGCGGCGGTCACGGCGAGCGACGCCTGTGCCCGCATGATCTCGGCGAGATCGGCGGCTTGGCCTGGCGACAAGCGGTTGTCCTCGCCCGTGAAGCCGTAACGCTCGGCCAATGGCATCGAGCCGTAGGGCTCGTCGATCAGTTCGACCGCGTCGCGAGCGACGAGGGTCGGATGCATCGCGCCACAGGCGTAGGACAGCTTGGTGATGTCGCTTCGCAAGCCGGTCAAGTAGTTGGCGAGGCGGACCGACTTGTCGGTCGGGTCGAGCCCCCGGGTGAGCCACGATCCGTGCGTGGCAATGCCCGTGGGGCAGTGGCCGGCGTGGCACTCCTGCGCCTGGATGCAGCCGATTGCAAGCATCGCCTCTCGGGCGACACCGATCATGTCGCAGCCGAGCGTGCTGGCGACGAGGGCCTCGCTGCTGAAGCCGAGCTTGCCCATGCCGATGAACGACACGTGCTGGTGCAGGTCGGCCTCGGCGAATTCGCGCCAGACCCGGGCGAACCCCATCCGGAACGGAAGGGCCACGTGGTCTGAGAACGCGAGCGGTGCGGCACCCGTTCCGCCTTCGCCACCGTCGATGGCGACAAAGTCGGGGCCTTCGCCGCGGGCGTTCATGCGTTCGGTGAGCTCGGTCCAGAAACCGATCTGGCCAACGGCGGACTTGATGCCGACCGGAACGCCCGTGGCACCCGCGATCGATTCGATGAAGTCGATCAACCCGTCGACGTCACCAAAGGCCGTGTGTGCGTTGGGGCTGTAGACGGTCTTGCCGACTTCGACGCCGCGGGCTTTGGCGATCTCGGGCGTGACCTTCTTGCCGGGCAAGACGCCGCCGAGGCCGGGCTTCGCGCCTTGGGACAGCTTG
This sequence comes from uncultured Acidimicrobiales bacterium, assembly GCA_937942965.1. Taxonomy (GTDB): domain Bacteria; phylum Actinomycetota; class Acidimicrobiia; order Acidimicrobiales; family UBA10347; genus UBA10347. The sequence goes on from CALDGN010000291.1 coordinate 7,924, forward strand.
ACCTCGATGCACTTGACGTTCGCTGAGTTCACCGATTCGACGAGCTGATCGAGATCGAAGTTGCCGTTGGCGTCGCGGCAGCCGAAGTAGCCGGTGCCGAACTGGAACATGAGGTCGGCGCCGTGGCGATGATGGTCCGAGATGCCGCCCTCGCCGGTGTTGTGCATGGCGCCCGAGATCTTGCAGCCGCGGTTGATCGCTTCGACCGCGGGAGCGGAAAGCGATCCGTAACTCATGGCCGACAGGTTCACGAATGACTCGGGGCGAAACTTGTGCGGGCGATCGCGCCATTCGCCCATCACCTTGGCGCTCGGGAGCGTGGCCTTCTTGTCGATCGGGGTCGTGATCGGGAAGGTGGCGTGCTTGATGATCAGGTAGCCGTCACGGTCGATGTCGTTGTCGGTGCCGAACCCGAAGTAGGCGTTCTCTTGCTTGGCCGTTGCGTAGACGACGCGGCGTTGGTCACGGCTGAACGGCCGCTCTTCGTCGTTGTCGGCAACGATGTATTGGCGCAGCTCGGGGCCGACGGCCTCGATGAGATAGCGCAGGTGCCCGACGACGGGGAAGTTGCGCAGGATCGCATGCCGTTTCTGCGTCACATCGTGGATTGCGACGCCCAAGAGCAGGACCCCGATGACGATGAGAACGATAAGCCACCAAGCCATGGCGGCACGCTACACCGGGGACTGTCTGTGCTCAGAGGCACACCGGTGGTATCTCACCGTTTCGATCGGTGACGACGGGTACTCTTGGCCCCTCCCGGCGTCCTGCCGCACACTGAATCTTGGAGTCGCTGCCGTGCCTTCCGCACCTGCACTTGCCCTCTACAACACCATGTCTCGCACGGTCGAGCCGTTCGTCCCTGCCGACGGTGAGACCGCCAAGATGTACTTCTGTGGCCCGACGGTCTATAGCGAAGCCCATATCGGCAACATGCGGGCCTATCTGCTCTCGGACCTGCTGCGCCGCACGCTTCGCCTGGCTGGCTACGGCGTCGATTCGGTCATGAACATCACCGACGTCGGCCACCTGGTCGGCGACGGCGACGACGGCGAAGACAAGCTCCAGGTCAAGGCCGCCGCCGAGCAGGTCACGGCGTGGGACATTGCCGAGAAGTACACCGAGCTGTTCTTCGTCGACACCGACCTGCTCAACATCTGGCGCCCCGACACGGTGCTGCGAGCGACCGATGCGATTCAGGAACAGATCGATCTCGTCAAGGTGCTCGAGGACAAGGGCGTCACCTATTCGACCGACGACGGTGTCTACTTCGACACCGCCAAGATCGATAACTACGGCAAGCTGACCCCGAACGACAATCGCGAAGACATCGATGGCGGTCACCGCATCGATCTCGGCGGCAAGCGCAACGCAACCGACTTCGCGTTGTGGAAGTTCTCGCCGGCCGACGCTCAGCGCGACATGGAATGGGATTCGCCCTGGGGCGTGGGCTTCCCGGGCTGGCACATCGAGTGCTCGGCCATGGCGATGAAGGTGCTCGGCGAGACGCTCGACATTCACGTCGGCGGCATCGACCATGTGCCGATCCATCACACGAACGAGATCGCGCAGAGCGAGACCGCTACGGGCGTCGAGTTCAGCCGCTTCTGGGTGCACGGCGCGTTTCTCACCCTCGCTGACGGCGACAAGATGTCGAAGTCGTCCGGCGGCCCCGGGCTGTTGACGGTCCGCCAGCTCGCCGAGCAGGGCTTCGATCCGCTCGACTTCCGCTATTGGGTCCTGACCGGTCACTACCGCAGCGAGATCGCGTTTTCGTTCGACAACCTGACGGCGGCAGCGACTGCTCGTGAGCGCATGGTGCGCCGGGTGCGAGCGTTGGTCGAGAGCGTCGAGGGCGAGCTGCCGTCAGTCGAAGACGACGAGACCTACCAGCAGTTCTGCGCCGCGATCACCGACGACCTGAACTCGCCTCAGGCCATCGGAGCTCTCTGGAGCCGTCTACGTGACGA
>CALDGN010000292.1 GCA_937942965.1 uncultured Acidimicrobiales bacterium
CGTGGCCCGGAGTTCCTCGACCAGGTCGGCGACCTCGGCCTGCACGGCGTAGAGCCGCTCTGCGGAGGCGACGAACGGGATCCGATCGTCGAGCAAGGCGATCGTTTCGGCCAGGCCGGCACCAATCGTGCCGTCCGCCGACAACAGGTCGATGACCTTGTTCGCCGCTTCGCCGTGGGCCTCGGCATCGCCGAGCAGTAGCTCACGTTCGGTCAGACGGGTGTCTTCGTCGGCATCGACGATGTGTGCTTCTTCGATCTCGTCGAGCTGATAGCGAAGCAGTTCGATCTCGCGATTGCGAGCCAGTTCGTCGCCGCCGAGTTCTTCGAGCTGGGCTTGGGCGTCACGCAAGTCACGACGAGCCGCAGCAAGCGGCTCAAGGTCGTGCTTGCCGTAGCGGTCAAGCGCGTTGCGGCGAGCGCCGGGACGCAGCATTGTCTGGTGCCCGTGCTGGCCATGCACCTCAACGAGCGGCGCAATCGTCTCGGTCAGTTCTGCGATCGTCGCGAAGCTGCCGTCGAGGTAGGCCCGGCTGCGGCCATCGCTCGGCACCACTCGGCGCACGACGACTTCGGTCTCGTCGGCCAGCACGAAGCGGCCTTCGACGCTGGCCTCTTCGGCACCAGGCCGAACCAGCACGTTGTCCGCTCGCCCGCCGGTCAAGAGATTGATCGCTTCGGTGACGAGCGTCTTACCGGCGCCGGTCTCGCCCGTCAGGGCGGTCATGCCCCCTCGCAAGACGACCGACGCTTCTTCGATGACCCCGAGATTTCGTACAACGAGTTCGTGCAGCATGGGTTGCTCCCAGTTCAGCGATCCTCAAGACCGAATTTGGTCTTGAGCACGGTGAGGAAGTCCGCATTGCGCAGCGAGACGATGCGGCCTGGGATATCGCTGCGTCGACAGACGACACGATCTCCAGGCTGAAGGGCGACGGCCTCGCGGCCATCGAGGGACAGGCTGGCGTTGCGGTTCGGAAGGACCTCGACCTCGACGGTGCTGTCGGGTTTGAGGACCAGCGAACGGTCAAAGAGTTGGTGTGGCGAAACGGCAGTCACAATGAGAGCTTGATGGCCGGGTGCGACAATTGGGCCTCGGGCGGACATCGAATAGGCGGTCGAGCCGGTCGGCGAGGCCACGATGATGCCGTCAGCGTTGTACGACAAGAAGAACTCGTCGTCGATCGACAGCCCCAATCGGACCGTTCGACCGCTCTCGCCACGCTCAACGAGGGCTTCGTTCAAGGCATGTCCAGCGTTGAATTCGCTGCCATCGGTCCGGATGACCGAGACCTGGACCCGCATGCGCTCTTCGATCGCTGCGGTCCGGCTCAGCGCGGCGTCGACTGCGTCGAGCATGCCGGCTGGCTCGACTTCGGTGAGATAGCCGAGCTGCCCGAAGTTCACGCCCAGCACAGGTACGCCGTAGGGCGCTGCGAGGTCGACGGCGCGCAGCATGGAGCCGTCGCCGCCGAGTGACACAACGAGCGCAGCATCGACGGCGAGTTCGTCGGGTTCACGCACCATGGCTTCGAGGTCAGACGCACCCGCGTCGAGCTCGTCGGTGTTGTTGGCCAGAATCGCCAGCTTGTGGCCGCGCTCGGCCAGCCAGTGAGCGAGAGCTCGCGCTTGGGTTTCTGCGTCGTCGCGCATCTCGTGCACGATGAGGGCAACGGTGGCCATGAGCTGCTTACGGTAGTTCTTGTGCCGAGGCAACGACGTGCTTGATTCCGGCGTCGATCTCGTCCGCCGCCAACGCACCATTGGTTCGGTCACGTCCGCCGAGGTGCAGGAAGAACTCGACGTTGCCGTCGGCCTTGCCCGCGCCGCCCTTGATCGGTGACAGACCGACGCCCAGGATCGGAAGCGAGCGACCTGCAGCGGCGGCGACGTTCTCGGCGAGGACCCGTTCCCACACGGCGGGGTCATGGATGATGCCGCGACCCTTGCTGGCTTCTTCGCGGCCGGCCTCAAATTGCGGTTTCACGAGCGCAATCACTCCCCCGTCGTCGGCGAGCAGGGCGACGATCACGTCGAGAATCTGGTCGAGGCCGATGAAGCTGACGTCGATGACGACGAGGTCGAACGGAGCGCCGATCCGGCCAGGGTCGACGGAACGGATGTCGGTCTGCTCGTGGACGTCGACGCGATCATCGCGACGAAGCCGGTCATGCAGCTGCGCTCGACCGACGTCGACGGCGACCACCGAAGCGGCGCCCTCTTGGAGGAGGCAGTCGGTGAACCCGCCGGTCGAGGAGCCAACGTCGATGCAGCGCAAGCCGGTCGGGTCGACGCCGAACTGTTCGAGTGCGCCGAGCATCTTCTCGCCACCGCGTCCGACGAAGCGAGGCGGCGGAGCGAGCACTTCGACGGCATCGCTCGGCGCGACCATCGACGCAGGCTTTTGGGCGATCGCGCCGTTGACGGTCACCTGGCGTTCGGCGATCCAGCGTTGGGCTTGCTCGCGACTCGGTGCGAGTTTGCGACGGACGAGTTCCGCGTCGAGTCGCTTCCGTGCAGCCACCGCCGAAGACTACGACGAGCGCTCGGTCAGTCGTCGGACAGTGCCTGTGAGATCTGGGCCGAGATATCGGTTGCGTCATCAGGGATGCCGATGGGTTCGACCGAGCCACGTCCGTAGATCTCAAGCCGTTCCTCGACCTGCGAGAACGGTTCTGGCAGCGGCACCACCGCGGCGACGCTGATCAGCTCCCCGTTGGCCGCATCGAAGGACAACGTGGCGGTAGCGACTCCGGTCATCGAAGCGCTCGGCTGTCCGAACCGGCGAGCCACCGCGTCTCGGTCGAGCTCCACCTCGACGTGGGTCACTGCAGTCCCTCGGTAGGTCCCGGCCTGGTTCGAGACGATCCGGGCTGAGCGCAGCACCTCGGTCATGCGCAGATACAGATTCTGATCCCCAAGATTGAGCGCCGAGGTTGGGAGACCTGTGCCTGCTTCGCCAAGCCCGGCGGCTCCGACGAACGATGCCGATCCAATACAGCCCCAGCCCTCGACGAGCGGCACCATCCAGGCGACGTCGTCGCTCGGTCCGGCGCGGTCGATGACCCGTTCGTAGAACGGCACATTGATGCAGACCTGTTCGTCGTCGGCGACGACGTGCATGCGGGTGTTCGAGTCGTTGTTGGCTGCGAACGCCGGGTCGACGCCGAGTTCTGCGGTGAGTTGTTCTGCTGCGCCACTGCGGGCGCCTCGAACCAGAGGCACGTCCGTGCTCCCGGATGTGTTCCCGTCTTGAAACGAGACAGCCTGGAAGTACTCGTAGCGGCCATTGTCGAGCGCCCAGACCACGTCGGCGACATCGCTGACGTGCTGTTCGGTGATCGTGAACCGAAGCGCTGGCGTCGGCGCTGGTTCGCCCCGAAGCCCTGCTTCAGCCGGCAGTCCGGCGCCGCAGCCTGCGACGAACGCAACGGTCGCTGCGATGAGTAGGAGCGCACGAGTCGTTCGGCGCCAGCGCATGGTGCGAGCCTAAGGAACGGCAGTGAGCGCTGGCTCAGCCGCCCATTTCGAGCAGCATTGCGAAGTCGTTCGTGATGTCGGGGACGCCGACGGGGACAGCGATGTCGACGGCAGCACCGAAGTCGAGGAAGTCGATCCGCTGCCACATGCTCATGTCCATGCCGCGCATTGATTCTTCGGCCGACAACAGCGAGCCGAGGTCCATCTTGTATTCGAGCCGGCGCACACGGTTGGCGTCATCGACGTGCACTTCGATGCTGATCGGCAGCGCCTGGTCGAGCGCTCCCGCGGGAAGGCCGAGTTCTTCGGCCGAGCTGCCGCTCGCTTCCATCAGATCTTGCATCGCGACGGTGGCGTAGGCGACGCGGGTCGGGACACCGCGGACTTCGGAGCTGCCTCCGTCGAGCACTTCGCCGACCGATTCGAGTACCGACAGCATCTCGGTTGCGTCGGAGGCACCCATACCGAAGGAATCGCCGAGGGCGCCGACGGCGTCATCGCCGCCGAGGGTGGCGACATCGATGCTGCCCCATCCCGAGGCGATCGTGTCGAGCCATGGCATTGCGGCGGCTGCGTTGGGGTCCATGGACATGATCGAGGCGAAGAACGGTGCGTTCAGGTACATCGTCTGGTCGTCGACGATGATGTTCATGGTCAGGTCGGCGTCGTTGCCCATGCCGAGCATCGCCATGCCGCCCATCATCGAGCCGAGGTCCATGTCGATGCGGGCGGTCGTGCCTGCGGTCGCGCCGACGAGCAGCGGGGTGTTGCGGCTGCCCATCTCGAGCAGGCCGCCGTCGATCTCTTGGAACATCTCGAAGCGGTAGGAGTCGGCAGCTTCGACCTGCTCGGCGGCATAGGCGAGGAAGCTTGGCGTCGCCGCGAAGGCGACTCCGTTGTTGCTGGTTGCGCTGCGGTCGACGCTGTTGTCCGCTGCGCCAGCATCGGTAGCGTCCGCGCCCTTTGCAGCGGCACCGTCGAGGTCCGCGGTGCTTGCGTTCGCTGTCTCTTGGCCGAAGCCGTCGAGTCCAGTCTCTTCGAGGCCGCTCGACGCCTGTTCGCTGTCGGCGAAGACGGTGACCGTAGCGGTCGAGGCACAGGCACTCGCCGTCAATGCAAGTAGGGCAATAAGGATCGCAGCGAGCCACGAGCGTGGCGGGCGCGAAGAAGAGGTGGGGCGCGGGTCAGAGATGGCCATGGATCTCTTGACGGCAGAAAAGGTCACCGCATGAGCCATATGGTCCAGGTGGCTCAGGTGCCCCAAACCCTCAGGAGCCCAAAACCTCAGCTGGCCGAACCCTTAGGGGTCCTGAGTCGCCAGTTCGTAGACCAGTCGGCGACCGACGCCGAAGCGAGCAGCGACCTCGGCGGCGGCGTCCTTGGTGCTTAGACCGCTCGCCTTGGCAGCAGCGACCGCTTCGGAGAGCGTGGCATCGTCGGCTTCTGGCATATCTGCGGCCGCGTCGATGACGATGACGTATTCACCCCGTGGTTCGCCGAGCGCCGTTACAGCGTCAGCCAAGGTTCCGCGCCAGACGGTTTCGTGCAGCTTCGTGAGCTCTCGGGCGATGACGCACGAACGCTGTTCGTCCAATGCTTCGGCCAAATCGGTGAGCGTGCGTTCGATGCGGTGGGGCGCTTCGTAGAGCACGACCATGCGAGGCTCATCGGCGAGCTGGGCGAGGCGCTGGCCCCGCTCGGTCCCCTTGCGGGGAAGGAACCCTTCGAAGACATAGCGCCCTTCGGTGAAGCCGCTGAGCGCGAGCGCTGCGCTTACGGCCGTGGGTCCCGGCACCACGACGACGTCGTAGCCCGCAGCAGCTGCGGCCGCGACGACGTGCGCGCCCGGGTCACTAATCGTTGGCATCCCCGCGTCGGTGACCAAGGCAACGCTGTCGCCTGCGGCGAGCGTGTCCAGGATCCGATTGAGCGAGCGTCCTTCGGTGTGCTCGTTGGCGACGACCATGCCGGGGTTGGCGATGCCGTGCTTGGCCAGCAGCGATCCGGTACGACGGGTGTCTTCGCAGGCGATCAGCGCAACGGAGCCCAGGACCTGTTGGCCGCGAGGCGACCAGTCGCCAAGGTTGCCGATCGGCGTGCCGACGACGAAGAGTTGTGCGTCGGTGCTGAGGACCGTCATGTACCCAGATCCCTCATGTACGGAGAACGAGCACGTCGCCCTCTTCGACGCCCCATCGCTCGAAGCTGCCCTTGGCGGCTTCGATCACGACGTGCGCACTGATGCGCGGGAGTCCGATGCGGTTCGGGGCCATCGCGACGATGTCGATCACCCGCAGATCACCGTCGGCGGTGCGTCGACAGAACGCAACGTCGAGTGGGAAGCGCACACCGATGGTGTGCACCGACTTCGCTGGGCTGAGCACGAGCACGCCGTCGAGCGAGCTCTGCCCGAGCACACCACGAAGCCGATCCGAGAAGGACTCGGCGATCTCTGCGCTCGCCAGAACGCGCTCATTCGCGACCAGCCAAGACATGCCCACAGGTTGCCACAGGAACGCTGCCAAGCGTCGGGCGAATGACTCAGACGTTGAAGCGGAAGTCCATGGTGTCGCCGTCGACGACTTCGTAGTCCTTGCCTTCGCTGCGGACGTCACCTGCGTCTCGGGCTGGGGCCCATCCGCCGTGCTCAAGCAGCAGATCCCATTGGATCGTCTCGGCCCGGATGAAGCCACGTTCGAAGTCGCTGTGGATGACGCCTGCGCACTGGGGTGCGTTGGCGCCGGCCGGGAACGTCCAGGCGCGGGACTCTTTCTCGCCGGTCGTGAAGTAGGTGCGCAAGCCGAGCAGGTTGTAGGCCGTGCGGCTGAAACGAGGCAGCGCGCCTTCGCCGAGGCCGAGGCCTTCAAGCAGTTCGGTGCGTTCTTCAATCGGCATCAGGGCAGCCTCGGCTTCGAGCTGCACGCACATGCCGAGCACCTGAGCACCGTCGAGCTCTTTGCTGACGGTGGCGGTGACGTCGTCGATGGTGTCGAGGTCGTCTTCGCCGACGTTGACGACAGCCATCACGGGCTTGTTTGTCAGCAGGAAGAACGGCTTGAGATCGGCGAGCTGAGTGGCCGTCATGCCACTGCGATAGAGCGGGGTGCCTGCGCTGAGGTGCGTGAGTGCTTCTTCGAGCAATGCCACGTCGACCTTGGCGGTGGCGTCGCCTTTTGCCTGGCGGCGGCGCTTGTCGAGCTGGCGTTCGGCGCTATCGAGGTCGGCGAGGCTGAGCTCGATCTCGAGCACACCGAGGTGCTCGAGCGGTTCGGTTGGTCCGGGGACGCCGTCGTCGAATGAGCGGAGCACGAACACGATGGCGTCGGACTCGCGGATGCCCTGCAGGAAGTGGTTACCGAGGCCTTCACCTTGGCTCGCGCCTTCGACCAGACCGCCGATGTCGGTGAATTGCACGCTGGCGTGGATCGTCTGCTTGGCGCCGCTCATCGTGGCCAGCTGATCGAGGCGATTGTCGGGGACCTTGGCCACACCGACGTTGGGCTCAACGGTCGCGAAGGCGTAGGGAGCGGCGAGCGCTCCGCCTCCGGCGAGGGCGTTGTAGAGAGATGACTTGCCGGCGTTGGGGAGGCCGACGAACCCGAAGCGTTCCATTCGGTCGGAGGCTATCGGGCGCCTTGGCCGCTATCGAGCGCCTCGCACGCTGTTCAGGTCGGGAGTGGGTTCGGTGTGGTGCGATCGCCTGCACTCCCCCGAATTCCTGGCGAGCATCCAGGCTGCGTGTTCTACAGTTGGCGCCGTGAAGCAGTGAGCGATCCTCGTCCCGTTACCGCACCTCGTCGTTTTGTGCGGTGGCACCTCTCGGAAAGGCGCGCTCATGCCCCAAACACCCACGGAAGACCGCCCCGGTGAACCCACCCACGATCAACCCACCCACGATCAACGGGGCCTGTCGTTCCGACCGTCACAGCAGCATGCGCAGCTGACGGCAGCGTCGGTTGGGTTTGCCTATGGGCCACGCCAGGTCTTGGACCAGGTGTCGTTCACGCTCGCTCCGGGTGACCGGCTCGGCATCGTCGGCCCGAACGGCACAGGAAAGACGACGCTGCTTCGGTTGCTCGCCGGCGAGCTCGTTCCGACCGCTGGCCAGCTCGAGCGCGTGCCGCCGAGCGGAAGCGTGGGTCTGCTGCGCCAGGCGCTCGACGACCAGCCCGGCGAGACCGTGCGCGAGTTCCTCAGTCGTCGGACCGGGGTCGCCGGGATCGTCGCCGAGTTTGACGATGCGGTCGCGGAGCTCAGCGTCGAGGCAGACGGCGCATCGGATCGCTATGACGAGGCGCTCACCCGCTACCTCGCTGTCGATGCCGCCCGTTGGGACACGAACGTTGAACTCACGCTGGCCGCAGTTGGACTCGACCCGTCGCTGACAGACCGTCGGTGCTCGGAGCTGTCCGGGGGCCAGCGGTCTCGCGTCGGGCTCGCTGCCCTGTCACTGTCGACTTTTGACATTCTGCTGCTCGACGAGCCCACGAACGATCTCGACATCGCTGGACTTGCGATGCTCGAGCACCTCGTCACCTCGTCGTCAGTTGCGATGGCGATCGTCAGCCACGACCGGGCGTTCCTCTCGCACGTTGCGACGTCCATCCTTGAACTCACCGAACACGACCACACCGCCAAGCGCTTCAACGGCGGCTACGACGCCTGGCTCGTCGAGCGGGAGCGGGCCAAAGCCAATCACGAGCGCGCCTACGACGACTATCAATCGAAGCGATCCGACCTCGCCGGGCGCGCCCAGCAGCAACGAGAGTGGTCGGACCGGGGCATGTCGAAGGTCCGGGCCAGCGGCGAGAACGACAAGAACATTCGAGCGTTTCGCACCGCCACCAGCGAGAAGCAAGCATCCAAGGCGAAGCAGACGCAGCGCGCCCTCGAACGCCTCGACCGCAACGAGGCCGTCGCTGCCCCGTGGAAGCCGTGGGATCTGCAGCTGCGCTTCGGCGAAGCCGACCGTCCGGGCGCCGAGGTCGCTGTGCTTGCAGGCGCTGTCGTCGAACGCGGCGACTTTTTGTTAGGACCGGTGGACGCCGTCGTCGCTGCTGGCGATCGGGTCTTGATCACGGGTCCGAACGGTTCGGGCAAGACCACGTTGATTGATGCCTTGCTCGGAAACATCGAACTGTCGAACGGCACGCAACGGCTCGGGCCAGCGGTGAAGACTGGGATCCTCGCCCAGGATCGTCCGCTCTTCGCCGAAGCTCCGTCGCTTCTCCGAGCGTTCATCGACCATGCCGGATGCGACGATGTCGAGGCACGAAGTCAACTCGCGAAACTCGGACTCTCGACCGAACGCATCGATCGCCCAACCGACAGCTTGTCCATGGGCGAGCGCACCAGAGCTGCGTTCGGGCTGTTCGCCATGATCGGCACGAACCTGTTGATCGTCGACGAGCCCACCAATCACCTCGACCTGCCTGCGATCGAAGCACTCGAAGGGGCGCTGACCCAGTATCCGCACACGCTGCTGGTCGTGAGCCACGACCGACGCTTCGTCGAGGCGGTCGAGGTCAATCGGCAATGGGCCCTTACCACCGAGGTCGACGGTCCGAAGACGCGAAGCCAGCTCGAGGAGATCTGACCGACCTGTTCGGTTCGGCGTAGGCGCCATCTGGCTGCGCAAAGGTCGGGCCCTGGGGCCACACTTCATCCATGGTCTGGAAGCGGCTCGTCGACGCCGCACTCGAAGTGCCCATTGCCCCGAGCTTCACTCGCCTCGGTTACGACGTCCGCAAGGCGACCGAGGGTTGGTCGTCACTCGACGACCTCGACCTTGCTGGCCGGGTCGTGCTGCTGACCGGCGGCACGAGCGGCATCGGTCGAGCAGCCGCAGCCCAACTTGCCCGCTGCGGAGCATCGGTCACCATCACGGGGCGATCGCCAGAGCGGACCGCCGCGGCTGCGGCTGAGCTGAGCGCCGAGATCGGCATCGAGATCCACGCCCACGCTGCCGACATGGGCGAGCTCGACCAAGTTCGGGCACTCGCCGATCACATGCTCACGAGCCACGATCGTCTCGATGCCGTCATCCACAACGCGGGTGCCCTCTCCGCTGAGCGCACCCTGACCAGCGCTGGTTCCGAAGCGACCGTGGCGTCACAGGTGTACGGACCGTTCCTCCTCACCCACCTGCTCCTCGACCGGCTGGCGGAGACCGCCGACGACGCTCGTCGTCGATCGCTCGTGCTGACGATGTCCTCGGGCGGCATGTACGCGGCCCAGCTCTCGGTCAAAGGGTTGGAGATGACCGACGCCGACTACAACGGCACGAATCAGTACGCCATCGCCAAGCGCGCCCAGGTCACGCTCAACGAGATGTGGGCCGATCGCTTCGGCGACCGGGGCGTGCAGTTCCATGCCGTGCACCCTGGCTGGGCCGACACACCCGGTGTCGCTGACGCGCTGCCTGGCTTCGGCCGCTTCGTCGGTCCGTTGCTGCGTACGCCGGAACAGGGCGCCGACACGATCGTCTGGCTCGCCGGCGCCCCCGAGGCGCTCGAGGAGAACGGCGGCTTCTGGCACGACCGCCGACGACGCAGCATTCACAAGACGCCGTTCAGCCACCAGGCTGACACCACAGAGCGCCGTCGCCGCCTATGGGATGTCGTCGAGGCGGCCGCCCTCCGCCCCTAACTCCCGAAATTGATGGGGTTTGGGGGTCACCTATGCCCCCAAACAGCATCAATTTCGGTGGTGGGGTCAGTCCGAAGCGGCGCCGCTGACCAGGTATTGCCAGAGGCCTTGCTTGGCGCCTTGGGCTTCCATCTGCTTGCGGGCGCCGAGGATTGCTTTGCCGGCTTCGGTTTCGTGTTGGAACCACCGGGTGGCCTCGAAGGCTGCGGGCACGTGATCGCTAAGTGCGAGCGCCGCCGCCTCGTAGTAGCCGCGGATGTCCTGCACGACGCGCGCCGGGATCCCGGGAATGCCGGCCTCTTTCCACGGAGCGCCGTCGGCCACTGCTGCGAATGTGGCGATCGCGGCCGGCACCTCGTCGGGGCCGAACAGACGAAACGCGCCGATCTTCTCGCCGTACTGAGCGATCGCTCGGTCATAGGCCGGTCGCAGTCCTCGAGCCTCGGCGACCGCCGGATGTTCATCGCCCTCGGCCCGCGGCGGGATCGGGCACGCCATCAGGCCGCCCTCGTCGGGGATCGCTTCATCGAAGACCTCGATGCCCGGTTCGGTGCGCTCGAGCATCGAGAACGCGTGGGCCAACACCCGATGCTGGAACTCGGCGTCGCCTGGCTTGCCAAGCGGCCGCCCGAGCGGGAAGTCGACAAATAGTCCTCGGGGCGGTGCGGTCGACTCGAGCTGACCTCGCACGATGCCGAGTGCGATCGTCGCGAGACCAGCTTCTTCGAGGACGTGGGCGAGCGTGCTCACGGCACGCGTGCAGAGCGGTCAAACAGGGGTGAGGACAACGACGTCGACGCCTGCGTCAAGGAGCACCTTGGCACCCTCGGGGCCGCTGTCCATGCGAATGCCCTGCACCTCGAACTGGTTGCCGGCGTAGGCCAGGTGCACGTCGCTGACGGCACCGATTACGCCCTGATCAGCGAGCTCCTGAAGCCGGTCGATCGGGAAGATCACGTTGTGATCGACCGCGAAACCGACTTGGTCGACGTCTTGGCTCCAGTGACCCAGCTTGAAGTCGCGGCGGCTCGGATCGATCTGGCGAAAGCTCGTGTCCCGTGGGTCGAACTGGGCTTGCTCGGGGTGATGCAGCGCCGCGCTCGTGAGGATCGCAACGGTCGATTCGCTGAGCGGTTTGGGTGTCGTGAAGGCGGTCTCGGCAAAGTCGGCGGCTTCGAGGCCGTCCATGAAGGTCTTTACGCGATCGCTGCTGGGAGTCGACAGATCGGTCATGGACAAAACCTAGAGGCCGGGCTACTTAGGGCGTGAACCGCCAGAGGCGGTCCTCGCCTCTCCCCTCGCTCAGCCCGACACGCCGCGTGCGCTCGGGACGGGCCGGAGGCGCCACGCCGTCGTCGACGATCGTCGCTCGACTCGTGGCGATGTGATGCCCGTAGAGCGACTCGTCAAGGTCGAACGCCTGGCCGAGCTTGCCAGGGCCATTCGTCAGATCCCGGTGCCGAACCTTGGCACCACGACGTGCTCGTATCACATCGATCCCAACGAGTGGCTCGACGGCTCGCAGCAACACGGCGGCGCACGTCCCTTCGGGCCCGACGACCACGTTGGGACACCAGTGCACGCCGTAGCTCAGGTACGTGTACCAGTAGCCGGGCGGGCCGAACATGACGGTCGTTCGAGGTGTGATGCCTCGCCACCCGTGCGAGCCGGGATCGTCTTCGCCGCCATAGGCCTCGACCTCGATGATGCGGCCGGTCCGCCGCTCGTCACCGGTCCCGGTCACGAGGACCTTGTTCAGTAGGTCGGGTGCAACCTCGAGCACCGGCCGGTCATAGAACGCATCAGCCAGAGGTTCAGGCACCACGACGATGCGATCAGACGGTGAAAGGGTCGCCGTCGTAAGCATCGATGGTGACGAAGTCCTCGACGGGCTTGCGGCGCAGTTTCGTGAGCTGCTTGACCGGCACACCGATGGGCAGCATCGCTGCGACCGCGTGGGTCTCAGGGATGCCGAGCACCTGCTGGACGGCTGGTTCTTGATCGGCCAGGTAGGTCGTGAGGACGCCGCCGAGGCCTTCGTTCCGGGCGGCCATCAGGATGTTCCAGACCAGCGGATAGATCGACGCTCCGCTGATGACTCCGACGCGTTCGAGGTACTTGTCGAAGCTGGCCACCACGGCAAGGTCGACGGTGACGACGAGCACGACGGGAGCCTCCACCATCTCGTTCACGCCAGGGAACTGCACCGGGCCGTCTTGGGCCCGGATCGCAGCTTCGTCGACCGAGGTCGGGACGATCGAGTTCCAGGGAGCTTCGCCAGCCGCAGTCTGAGCGCTGTAGATGTCAGTGGCCTGCTTGACCAGCGGGACGAGCTGGCGACGGATGTCCTTGTCGCGCACCACGATGACGTGTTGGCCCTGACGGTTGCCGCCGTTGGGCGCGAACCGGGCGTTGTCGAGGACCCGGTGCAACGTCTCGTCGCTCACCGGGTCGTCGGTCCATTCGCGGCACGCAAAGGTGGTCCGCATCACGTCATAGAGCTCCATCGCTCCATGCTGTCAGGTGCGGGTGTCCGACACCGCACCTGCTACCCACGAACGGAGCTACCGGCGAACGGAAATCGTGGCGAAGCACATCTCGTCGTTGGTGCCGTCGGCCCACACGATGTAGGCGGGCTCGAGCGATGGATCCCGGCGCTCGCGGTCCCAGCCACACTCGACGAGAACGGTGTCGGTCGAGTTGATGATCAGGTCTTCCTCGGGCACGTAGTTGTATTGCCAGTCGAAGTCCCAGTCGGGGATGTCCAGCAGGACGACCTCATCGGGCGTGCCCGGATTGAGCGTCATGCGGAACCAGTCGCCGATCTCGTGCATGTGCCCAAGCACTGCGACAACCTGCCCGTTGGCGCCAACGAATCCAGCCGGGATCGAACAGGCGGACTCGGCGATGCCTTGGGTGAACTGGGCGAAGTCCTCGGGCGTGTAGCCACAAATGGCGTTGAATCGGTCGGTCTGAACACCCTCGGAACCGAAGCGCTCGATTGCATTCGCAACTGCAGCGTCGCGGTCGCAGAGCGGGCCGCTTTCCCATTCGGCGCACGGGATCTCGGCCGGAGCGACGAGCGTGGCGATACTGATGTGATCAAGGCTGCCTTGGCCGGCATCGTCATGCAGGTTGAGCGCAAGAGCGCTGGCGTCGTCAGGTGCGTCGCCCTCGTAGTGGTAGTGAATCTGCACAACGATGAACGAGCCTGGCGGCAAGTACAGGCCGGATCCCTCGGGGAAGTACGACGCGTCTTGGCCGGGTGCCCAGCCGAGGAAGATCTCGTCTCGTCCAAGCCCGGATGAGCCGTAGCACTCCCAGCCCGGGCGACCGTCTTCGCCGTCGCGTTCGGCCGCACGCTCTGCGACCTCGGGTCCGACGATGTAACCAATGGCGTGGTGCACGACTGCGGTCTGGTCAGGGATGAACTCATAGCCCGTGATCCAGCCACCCTCGGGAAGCTGCGGGTCATAGATCTGGCAGCGGTAGTCGTCGACGTTGCTCGGATCGCCCGCGTACGGGTTCTCGGGCGTGATCACGATGCTCGGGTCTTCGATGCCAGCGACGAGCTCGAGTGGTTCGACGGGGGTCGCGGGGTCGATATCGAGCGGTGCGCCAGCGTCGGACCAGTCGATGATCGCTTGCACCTGGTCAGGGCTGAGATCGCGGTTGTCCTTGAACGCCAGGCTGCTGTCGCTCGCTGGCCACGGCGGCATGTAGTTCGACTCGACGACCGCCTTGATGAAGAAGTGGGTGTCGACCAGATCTTGTGCGGTCTGGATCTGCCAGTGCGATGCACCGGGGCCGCCCTCGCCGTGGCAGCTTGCGCACTTGTCGGCGATGATCGGCTGAATCGAGTTGGAGAAGTCGTCGGCGAACACCACCGGCTCAACAGCGGCCGAGCCTGAGTCCTCGACCGTCGATTCCAGGACAGGTTGCGGCGTCGGTTCTTCCTCGACCGGCTCCGGCACCTCGGTGGGTTCCGGCTCTGGCTCTGGCTCAGGTTCTGGCTCGGCCTCTTCTTCTGCCGGTGGCTCCTCGGCCGCTTCTTCGTCAGCTGGCTCGTCGGCGACAGCAGACTCGGCGACGTCAGAAGCGGGGGCGTCGGCGACCGGTTCGGCGCTGTCGCTCCCGCAGGCAACGGCGACCAGCGCCAGAGCGAGCAAGAGGGCGGACAAACGAAAGCGCACCGACGACATAGGGCTGAGGGTAGTGACGATCAAGGCCTTGGTGAAGTCGGATTTCGCCCAATCATCCTCGGGGAGGAGGCCAAACCTCCGCATGAAGGACCCTCGATTTAGGCCAGCCGTGGGCGCCCGACACGCACCTCGACGCCCTTGGTCCAGTGCAGCACCGGCGCTTCATCCGGGATAGGTACGCCACCTGCGTCCATCAGGGCATCGTCGAGGTGGAGCAGGTCCGCTCGCCGCAGTTCCCACGGTTCATGCCAGATCGGGGCATACAGCGTGCGCCCAGCGAACGTCGAGAAAAGACCCCATCGCGCGGTCAAGAACCGCTCGAAGGGCGTCTGCTCGTGCACGACTTCGCCGATGCGCACCGCGCTCTCGTGACTCGCGCCGCGTGGCCCAGGCCACTTGCGGCAGGATTGGTAGGCCCAGATCGGGCCTGCATTGGTCACCGACATCGATGCCCAGAAGTACGGCAGACCGTAGGTGGCGCGGGCGACGCTCGTCGCCGACAGCCGGGCGGCTTCGAGCGACATGAACCAGACGCCAGGGGTGCCGTCCGGCCCGCGGACATAGGTGCGCACGTTCGTTTCCGGGAAACGCCCCTCGCGCGGAATCGGTATCCCGCCCGGCAACTGCACTTCCATTTCGAACGGAACGAGGCCGACCCACGCCGCGCCGTCCCAGGTGTCGACGGTCAGATCGTCGGGCAGCAGCGCCTGGACGACGCTCGGTTCGAAGGACCAGTGCATGAACGCGAGGTTGCGCCACCACATGCGCATCACTTCGAACCGCACTGAATGCGGGCACACCAACGGATGGTCCGTGAGCGGGTACTCGGTCAGCGCATCTTCGGTTGGGGAATTGGTGCGAGCGGCCGGATCGTTCATGCGCCCCCAGTCTGACGCTTCGAGCGGGAACGAGACGAGCGATACACATGTGACGTCGGCGACGTGCTTGCATAGAGCCATGAAGGCGGCAGTGCTACGTGACGGTGCAATGGTGGTCGAGGAACTCCCCGACCTAACTCCAGGACCGGGGCAAGTGCTCGTCGAGCCGATCGCCTGCGGCATCTGCGGAAGCGACCTACACACCGTCGACCACGCCCACGAACTTGTCGAGTCGTCACGAGCTGCGGGTGGCGGCGGTTTCGCCGACGGCTTCGATCCAAACAAGCCCGTCGTCATGGGCCACGAGGTGTCGTGCCGAGTGCTCGCCGTCGGTGACGGTGTGTCCGGAGTGTCCGAAGACGGCGCCTATGCGGCCATGCCGTTCTTGGAGACACCCCACGGCCGGGTGATCCCGGGGTACTCCAATGGCTTCCCTGGCGGCTACAGCGACCAGATGCTGCTCAGTCCGTATGCGCTGCTGTCGGTGCCGAACGGTTTGGATCCGACGATCGCTGCGCTCACTGAGCCGATGGCGGTCGGCTTGCATGCCGTGAACGAGTCGTCGATCCAACCCGGTCGCATCGCGATCGTGGTCGGCGCCGGGCCGGTAGGGCTCGCCATCATTGCGTCGCTCGCCGCCAGCGGGATCGACACGATCATCGCCTCGGACTTCTCACCGAAGCGCCGTGCGGTCGCAGCGCAGAT
>CALDGN010000293.1 GCA_937942965.1 uncultured Acidimicrobiales bacterium
GGCGCTACCGGCCTGGCTGGCTGGGACGCCGACCTGCCGAGCTACGACATCGGCGACTCACTTGCCACCCGCAAGGCCATCCAGAAGGCCCTCGACGAGACCTTCGCCAACCTGCCCGGCCTGATGAGCGGCTCGGCCGACCTGAAGGGCAGCAACGGCGTTGCCCTGCCGGCCTCGCACGCATTCACCCCCGCAACACCCGACGGCCAGTACATCTACTACGGGGTGCGTGAGCACGCCATGGGTGCCATCGCCGTCGGCCTCGCACTCCACGGCGGCATCCTTCCCGTCACGGCAACGTTCTTTGTGTTCGCCGACTACATGCGCCCTGCCATCCGTCTCGCTGCGCTGTCGGGCGCCAAGGCCTGCTTCGTGTTCACGCACGACTCGGTGGGCGTCGGCGAGGACGGACCAACCCACCAGCCCGTCGAGCATGTCGCGGCACTGCGTGCGATTCCCGACCTTGATGTTTTCCGCCCGGCTGACGGCACCGAGACCGCCGGTGCATGGGCAGCTGCGCTCAACAACGACGGTCCGACCGCACTCGTCCTGTCCCGTCAGAACCTGCCGGTGCTGGACACGACCGACGCCGCCCAGGTCGCCAACGGCGGCTACGTGCTTGTCGACGCCGACGACGCCGCAATCACGCTGCTCGGTGCTGGCTCCGAAGTCCAACTGTGTGTCGAAGCAGCCCGGCGCCTGAGCGAACAAGGCCACGCCGCCCGCGTCGTGTCCATGCCATCGTTCGAGCGCTTCGCAAAGACCGATGCTGCAGCCCAAGCGGCCGTCCTCGGTTCGGCGCCACGAATCGCGATCGAAGCCGGCGTGAGCCAAGGCTGGTACCGCTACGCCGACGACGTCGTCGCCATCGATCGCTTCGGTGCCTCGGCACCTGGCTCGACCGTGATGCACGAGCTCGGCATGAACGTCAACAATCTCGTCGATCGGGCCGTCGCCCTGCTCGGCACAAGGGATAGCCATGACTCGCCTCCACGATCTGTTTGATGACCAGGGCCAGAGCCCGTGGCTCGACAACCTGCGCCGCGACTGGATCACGTCCGGCGAGCTAGACCGCTGGGTCGAACGCGGTGTTCGCGGTCTGACGTCGAACCCATCGATCTTCCAGAAGGCGATCGGGGGCAGCGACGACTACAACGACGAGCTCGCCGAGCTCGTCGCCCAAGGCCTCGATACCGAAGCCTGCTACTGGGGTCTGGTGAAGACCGACATCCGAGGCGCACTGGCCGCACTCATGCCCGTGCACACCGCGAGCAATGGCGAAGACGGCTACGTGTCGGTCGAGGTCGCACCGTCGCTGGCACACGATGGTCCCGGCACGCTGACCGCAGCTCGCGAGCTCGACGGCGACATCGCCGCGCCGAACCTCTACATCAAGGTCCCCGGCACCGCCGAGGGGCTCGACGCGATCCGACAGGCAACCGCCGACGGCATCTCGGTCAACGTGACCCTGCTGTTCTCGCTCGAACGTTATGCGCAGGTCATCGACGCGTACCTCGACGGCCTCGAAGCAGCCGAGGGCGATCTGTCGTCGATCTCGAGCGTCGCTTCGTTCTTCATCTCGCGAGTCGACGCAGCTGTTGATCCTCAGCTCGATGAGATCGGCACGCCCGAAGCGCTCGCGCTGCGGGGCAAGACGGCAGTCGCCAACGGCCAACTCGCCTACGCACTGGCCATGGAGCGATTCAGCGGTCCCCGCTGGGACGCACTCGTCGCTCGCGGCGCTCGCATCCAACGTCCACTGTGGGCCTCGACCTCGACCAAGGACCCGAGCTTCCCCGACACCAAGTATGTCGACGAGCTCATCGGCCCCGACTCGGTCAACACCCTGCCCGACGGCACACTCGCTGCGTTCGAAGACCACGGCACCGTCGCCCGCACGGTCGACGTCGACGTTGCCGCCGCCCAGGCGGTCCTCGACGGGCTCGTCGCAGTCGGTGTCGACCTTGGTGCCGTCGCAGCGAAGCTCGAGGCAGACGGTGTCGCCTCGTTCTCCGCATCGTTCGACGATCTGCTCGCAACCCTGCAGGGCCGCATCGACGCGATGCCCGCAAGTAGCTGACATCTGGCAGCTGACCCGGCACTGCTGCGCCTTCGGGCCAACAAACTGACACACTCGGGGCGTGGACAAACTCCCCCGCTATCGATCCGGCGACCGCACTGTTGACGAGACCATTCAGCGTCTCATCGAGCAGGCCGGTGGTACTCACGACGACGACCTTGTCTTCGAGATGATCGTGTCCGCGCTCCGGCTCGGTCGTGAACAGGACAACCGCGGCGACCTCAAGCTGGTCAACTCGGCGCTCAAAGAACTACGGCACTCCATGAGTGTCTTCAGCTCGTATCGAGACACTCGCAAGCTGTCGATCTTCGGCTCCGCTCGCACACCGACCGATCATCCGAACTACCAAGCCGCCGTCGAACTCGGCGCGGCGATCGCCGAACGCGGCTGGATGGTCATCACCGGTGGCGGCCCCGGCATCATGGCCGCAGGCGTCGAGGGAGCCGGGTCCGAGGACAGCTTCGGTGTCGGCATCTCGCTCCCGTTCGAAGAGAAGGCAGCGCCGACGATCGCCGACGACCCGAAGCTCATCAACTTCAAGTACTTCTTCACCCGCAAGCTCACGTTCATGAAGGAGTCCCACGGCTACGCCCTGCTCCCGGGCGGCTTCGGCACGATGGACGAGAGCTTTGAGCTGTTGACGCTGCTGCAGACCGGCAAGACCTATCCGGCGCCGGTCGTATTGCTCGACGCTCCGGGCGATACGTACTGGCGCGGTTGGCTCGAGTTCGTGAACGACCAGCTGCTCAGCGATGGATTGATCTCGGCCGACGACATGAGTTTCGTGAAGCTCACCGATTCGGTCGAAGAGGCCGTCGATGAGATCTGCGGCTTCTACACGAACTACCACAGCGTCCGATTCGTCGGCCGCCGCCTCGTCATGCGCCTGCAGAACGCGTTGAGCGAAGCCGAACTCGACCGCTTGAACGACGAGTTCGCCGACATCGTCCGTGCGGGACGCATCGAACCCATCGAGGTCACCGAAGCAGAACTACGCGACCGCGACGAGGTCGATCTCCCTCGTATTGCGTTCGAGTTCAACCGCCGCGGCTACGCCCGTCTCCGAGAGTTGATCGACGCCGTCAACGGCCGCCGCTAGACGGCGAGCGTGCTGGGCCGCGAGCTATGCCCAGTCGTCGACGGGTTCGCTGCTTGAGCGCAGCAGACCCGACGCTTTCTCGACCGCCCGGCGAGCACGGGTAATCAGCTTCTCGTCCACTGGCAGTTCATGACCGCCCGCATCGATGCTGTCGCGCAGCCGACGCATCGCGAGATCGGCGAGGTCCTCGCTGATCCGGTCCAGGCGGCTACAGAGGTCCTCGATCTCCGGTGACATGGCGAGAGTCTCGCGCCCGATCCGGACCGGATCAACCACCGTGCCCGTCTGCGGTGCGCGGCACTACAGTCTGCCCGTGCCCGCTTCCGCTGATGTCAATGGCCACCTGGACCGCAACTACGCCAACCTCCGTTCGACCTTCTTGGAATGGACCCGGCGCGATGCCGACGAGGACCGCACCCAGGTCACCCAGGACTACTTCAACCAGCTGAATATCGGCGACACCACACGGATCGCCAACGCAAGCTTGATGACCGACCGCCGCAGGGCTGGCGACGAGGCCCCATCGGTCCTCATGATCGGGTCTCACGACGTCAGCGATCTGAGCCCTACCGAATCGCCAGCGACCGCACTGCCGGCAATGAGCACCGACGAGCTTCGTGGACCCGGAACGGGCCGCCTGCTCGGAGCGACCATGGCGTTTCTCGAGGGCTTCAAGGCCACAGTGATGACGCCCGGCGACGAGCCGGTCAATCTCCAGGCCATCTCGATCGGCCCGGGCGACGATGCAACGTCGGTCATCGATACTCACGTCAACGGCCCCGTCGACGTGGTCGTCTTGACCGACTCGATCAGCTGGGCTCCTGAGATGCCCACCGTGACGGTCGGGTCTCGCGGACGTCTCGAGGCGAGCATCACCCTCACCGCGCCACGTGCGGTGAACGACTCCGCCTACGCCGGCGCCACGCTCAACCCGCTTAACCGCCTGGTCGACATGATCGCGTCGCTGCGCAACGACAAGGGCCGGATCGTCCTCGACGAGTTCTACACCCGGGCCCAGCGCCCCGAACGCGACGCACTCGCCGCACTTGCTGGCACCGACTGGGTCAACGCCATCGGCGGAAGCCTGCCATCGGGCTCACTCGCCCCAATCGACCGGGCCACGCAATGGCCGGTCCTGAGCGTGCTCGACATGAGTGCCCAAGCTGCCCACGGCTCGACCCCAGCTTCGGCAACAGCGCGCATTGCGATCTACCTGATCCCCGATCAGCGACCCGTCGATGTCGAGCGCACCTTGCGCGCTTGGGTACAAGAGAACACACCTGACTCGCTGACCTCTGCGCT